>CAYWGU010000058.1:10059-18576 GCA_964457975.1 uncultured Spirochaetaceae bacterium
GTGGCATCATCTTTGTAGGATACAATACATAATCCCTCATCTTCTGTAGCCCAGACTTTCTTGGCTTTTCCTTCATAGAGCATTGTAGTTTTCTTCATCTTTTATTCCTCCAATAAAAAAACCCCGTAATATTACAGGGAGTCAGTTATAGTCTTATTATCTTCAAGAATTGCTTGTTTTGCATCAAGTCTCATCCCTTTCAATTTTTGTGAAAGTTCTTTATCATCAAGTGCTAAGATTTGTGCGCTCAATAAAGCTGCATTTTTACTCCCGTCTATTGCAACGGTTGCAACCGGTATACCGGAAGGCATCTGAACTGTTGAAAGAAGTGCATCTATCCCATCTAAGGATGCGGATATAGGAATTCCAATTACAGGAAGTATTGTATTAGCTGCAATGATTCCTGCAAGGTGTGCTGCTTTTCCTGCTGCACATATTATCACTGCATAATCCTTTTCAGCATTACGAGCAAACTGCAACGATTCATCAGTGGTGCGATGTGCACTTAGTACATGTACAGAGTAATCAATTGATAGATATTTCAAAATATCAATGGCACCTCGTACTTTATCGAGATCACTTTTGGATCCCATGATAACAGCAACTTTTTTATTCATTACCTTTTCCTTTCTCTCTGATATGGAAAACTTATATAAAATCTGCAATTTATGCAACATAAAAACAACAAAAAAACAATAAATTTAATATTTATATCCATTATCAATAGGTAACAAACTAATAATTAAACAAACCCATATATTTGTTGCAAAACTGTTGCATATGTCACTACTTTGTTTAAATAAGGGGTTTTAAAAACATTAAGATATTTTATATTATCTGGTTTGATATAAATATATAAGGATAAAAATGAGCAAATTAAATTTGCTGCTTTAGCTATCTATTTCACCTGCTAGAAACAAAGATTTTTTAATATAAAAGTAATCAGACTCTTCACATAATTCTTCTTTTTGTCCACCTAATAATAATGCTCGTATGTATATATCTCGTGCATTGCTTAGATTTTTTACACCTATTAACTGTATGAATTTGTTTTCTTTATTGGTCGTAGTAAACCACATTTTTTTAGCATCCAATACTTCAAGAACACGAAGATTATGAGAGGTAAACAATAATTGTCCCTTGCCGTTTTCATCAAGAGCCATTATTATTTCTCCTAATAAGTGCTCAAATATATCACTGTCCAACCCATCTATTATTGCACATGCATTTGGATTGTTATTGACTTCAATCAAAAAACTTAGAATGGATATTAATTTTAAAATCCCAGCTGATTCTCTTTTCAAGGGAAGCTCAACATCACACTTTGTTGACATAAGTTCAAATCGAATTCCAGAGGTTCCATCACTCAATGTTTCTTTGTTTATATTTTTGATTGTTATTTGTAAATCAGAAATTATGGTTTTTAAAACCATATTGATTTTTTTCACTTCAGTTTCCATTTCTGAAAAGCAAGACTCCACTAAAACAATAGTAGATTCATCAAGATTACAAGAAAAGTGCCTGCTATAATTTTCCTTTAAATTGTTAAAAGGGTTTTTTACATTGGCTAATACCAAACCCTTTTGATTTGTATTTATGATATATAAATTCTTAGTAAAATCATGGATTAAATTATCCACTAATTTAATTTCAAAATTATCCAAACTTTTTTTATACACATCAGATAAATCTCTATTAAAGATAAAGCTGCAATGTTTGAACCTTGAATTGACATCAATTACCCTAATATTTACTCGATCTACTTCCGATAATGTACTAATTTTCCTGGTTTTTATAGTTAAATCTTCATTCGCTTTAAAAATTATAGTTTTAAACCTCCTTCGTGGGGAGTTTTCCTTGTATGATAATTTTTCACTGGAAACATATAAATATTCATTGCCTTGCTTTATTGAACATTCATAAACTAAAGTAAATTTCCCATATTCATTGGAAACTAAAAATTCAAAGATCATACTTGTTATGTTCTTACCTACCGTCATCAAATGTTTATCCATTTTCGGTAAAGCTTTTCCTAACAACAAAAGTTGAAGAATATTAAAGGCCTCAACAACAGCAGTTTTACCTGAACCATTTTGACCAAAAATTCCAATGATATCTGCTTTTTCCATTTTTTCAAAATTGGTATTTGTTTTAAACTGACCATGACAAACATTTTTAATATTGTTTATTTGTACTTTTTTAACTCTTATAAAATTTTCCATAATTTACCCTTTAGTAGTTCAAGTATAGTTCAAATAGTAGCAATTAACAACTAAATCGAAAATAATTTACCATTATACAATATAATTTAATCAGATTTGGGAATTTTATTCAATATTGATTAAATTATATTCTAGAAGATTTACTAATATTACATTAAAATAAGGAATATAAAAAAGGTTTTGCTATTTTTTGATCAATTGACTTTGGTGTTTAAGAACATCTAATTACTTGTCAGCAAAATAGCATTCAGTTAAGTATTTAAGCATATGGAATTCCTTCAGCCGTTGTTAAAACAAGAACGGATTTTTTTAATATTTTACATTCTAACTCAAGAATAATTCTAATCAGATGCAACTACAACTCAGGAAACAAAGAGACCACATTGACCATCAACTCTTTGCAATAAAGAAGTCTAATCAATCTCAGATCTAATAAGCAAGGCTACATAAATTTTTAAATTTAAACGTGAAAAGAGCCAGAGATTTTAAATCTCTGGCTCAGATTAGAGAATAACCTATATATTATTCTCCCCTAATTTACCATTTGTAGCACAAAAGGGGTTAAATAATAATTAACATCATCAGGACGAGATAAAAATACAGGTAATGAGAAAATTATTGCATTCTCTGAATGGGGAATCTCAAAATCCCTTTCAACAACAACCTCATTCCAATTAGCATCAGTATAAGAAACCGTAATGGTATGATTTTTACCAACTACCGCTGCCTGGCCTCGCTCACGTTTATAACTATCAACAGCTTCTTGTTTATCTATCTGGATGGAAAGTTCATTAAATGCCATGAATTCCTCTCCTTGTACTGTTACTGTTTTATTATCAAGATAAATAACATGTTGCTTTCCAATTCGTGACATTACAAAACCTAATATCAATATCAATACAATCGCAACAGTCCTTGCATAAAGACGTTTTTTATTAATTATCATCCTCATCCTCCTGGTCTGTTTGAAGTAATTGAGCTGTATCATTGGCTTCTCTTTGTTTCCTCATTTCATAAAGAACAAGCGACAGAGTAATAACGCCATAAGAAGTAAATACTCTGAAGTATTCACCAAGTTGTGCTTGTCCAATGAGGTTCTTACCTGCCATAGGAGATACAATGAACATCAAGTGAAATAGTATTACACCCAAGAATACATTTGGAATTGATGCTTTATTAACAGATGCACCACCAACTAAAATAGCTGCAATGCTGAACATACCAATTTGAGTGTGTGAGTTATAGGTATTTAGTGTTCCCATATTTTGTAAATATAAAACCATACCAAAACCAGCAAGTACTGTAGACATTACAATTGAAACAACTCTTGTGTGTTCAACTTTAATACCAGCAGCAGATGCAACGCCTAAATCTTGACCAACAGCTCTCATATCTTGTCCAAGTTTTGTCTTTCGGAACCAGATGATAAAAACACATGCAACAGCAATTACAACAAATGTTGCAATTGGAATGCTAATGTTTGCAATTCTCAATGGAATTAAATCATCAAGAGACCGTCTGATACCAATCAAGTTAACAGTATTTCTTATACCATATCCTCTAGGAAGTACCAAAGCTTTGTTCTTAATTGGAATAATTGGTCCCATTGCATAAAGTACAAACAATTGGTAAACACCATTCATAAAGAAACCAATGATATAAGATGTAACCATCTCACGGCCTTTGGCTTTATTTAATATTTTACCACATAAAGATCCAAGTAATATTGAAAGTGGAATAGACAAAATACATGCCAATACCATTGCAGGAATTCCTACAACAGACCAGTCTGTTACAAAGATCAATGCAATCTCACCTGCCATAGCACCAAGTGTCATACCAAAATTCAATCCCATACCAGCCATGATAGGAATCAATAGACTAAGTATTAAGAATGAGTTACGTGATATTCTAACAATAATCTCACCAATTAGAAAATTTGCACTGTATCCACTAAGTGGAATTGCGATTGCACAAATTACAACAAACATAATGGTAACAAGATTGTTTCTTAACACACCTAAAAGGCTAGTTTTATTTAGCTTTTTCATCTTGTAGCCTCCGTTTTACGAGTCAATGCGTATAAAATCATACCATTTGAAACGATAATTCTTACAACCTCAGACATATCAGTCTGAATTGCTGAGTTCATAACAGAAGGTGTCATTGTTAGTATACCTTGGAACAAGAATGTACCAATAATTACGTTTGTAATTGTAGCCTTATTAACTGATGCACCACCAATTAGAATGGCAGAAACTGCTGGAAGGGCCATAAAGAATGGTCCCATGTACAGCTGAATAAATCCAAAACTTTGTTGGTATACTAAAATACCAATAGCACCAAGCCAAGTTGAAAGAATTACTGATAATGTTCTCATCTTATCAACATTGATTCCGGAGGCTCTTGCAAATATTGCATTTGATCCAACAGCAGTCATTGCTGTACCACTTTTTGTATGCAAGAATGCCCAAACAAGGAAGGCAAAAAATGAAAAGAATAAAATCATTCCGGTCGGGAATATAAAGTGTTCACCAATATGAATAGCTAAGAAATCATTTAAAATATGTAAATAATAACCTTCTGTTGATATTGTAGTTCTAAGTCCTTTACCTGCAAAACCCCAAACCATTGTAGGGTTTGTGTAAGGAAGTAAAAGCCACATCATGCACATGAATGCAACAGAGGAAAAACCTACATAAGTTGCAATCATCATCTCTCCACCTTTAACTCGATTTAGGAGTTTTCCGTAACCAAAGCCAAATAGAACTGCGAAAGGTGTTGAAAATACGATTGCCATTACAAAACTTGCCAAACCAGTAAATTCAAACTGAAGTGACAGTGTAGCTCCAAGTAGTCCTGCAATGATACCTAGAGGTAGTCCAAAGTTTAGACCACAACCACTATGAATCATTGGAACCATTGCCAATACCAATATACAGTTCATTCCAAATCTATTAAATGTATCAGATAATGATTGTCCAATACTTACCTCTACAAAAGGTGCTGCAATAAATAAGAATAAGAGGAACAAACCAATAATAAGACGAGGCCATCCAAATCTAGCGATGAAATCATCTATGCTTTCTTTTATCGTCATTTTTTCCATTATTTTTCTACCTTCTCTCCAACCATCAACAGACCAAATTCTTCACTAGGGTCAGTTGCTGGAAGAATATCTGCAACCTTACCGTCTGTAACAATAGCTACTCGGTCACAAATTGATCTGAGCTCTTCCAATTCGGAGGAAACCATAATAATGGTTGTACCTTGTTCCTCGTTGTATTTTCTAAGAGCTTGCAAAACAAGTGATTTAGCACCGATATCAATACCACGAGTAGGTTCACTAACAAAGAGTATGGTTGGTTCAAGTGCAAACGCCTTTGCCAAACAAATTTTTTGTTGATTACCACCGCTTAGTTCTTTTGCTTTTTGTTTTGTTGAAATACATTTTATTTGAAGTGAATCGACATATTCTCCTGTTACCTTTTCAATGGCATCGGTATCTCTCCATGTAATTAAACCATTAAAATATTTTTTCAAATATTTTTCATGTACCTGCATTGCAGAAAATGATACATTCCATTCAAGACTTTCGTCTAAAAGAAGACCAACGCCTCTTCTATCTTCAGATACAAATGCAAAACCTGCATCAAGCAAAGCTTTAGGATTATTTAAAGGTAACTCTTTTCCTTCAAAGGTAATTTGACCACCAGATTTATAAAGACCCATAACACCATTTGGAATACCAAGTTTACCTTGTCCGGCCATTCCGCCTATTCCAATAATCTCACCTTTCTTTACATCCAATGACACGTTTCTAACAGTTTCACCTGGCATATCAACCCATAGATTTTCAATATTTAAAATTGTTTCTCTATTGCTATAATCCAGAGTTCTGTGTACAACGTCTGTTTTAACTGCACGACCAACCATCCATTTAGCAATTTCATGGACCTTAACACCTTTTGTTGGGGTGCTTTTTATAATCAAACCATCTCTCATTACCATCATGGTATCACATACATCAATAATTTCTTGAAGTCTATGACTAATGAAGATGATCGCAATTCCACTTTTAGAAAGCGTTCTCATTGCAATTAATAAGCTATTTGCTTCTTTTTCACTAAGAACGGCTGTTGGTTCGTCTAGAACAAGCAATTTAATTCCTTGATTCTCACCTTTACCAGCTTTACTTAATTCTCTAGCAATTTCAGTAAATTGCATATGGCCAACAGGCATAGATGAAACTTTCATTTGAGAGTCCAACTTTACACCTAATTTTTTTATAGCAGCCTCTGCTATTTCCGTCATTGCTTCGCGATCTACGGCATCCATTCTGTCGCCGAATAATTCGCTTGTGATTGATTTTTTTACTGGTTCACGATTTAAAAGTATATTTTCTGCAGCAGTGAAATTAGGTAAAAGAGAAAACTCTTGATGTACCATTCCAACACCTTTTTCGAGGGCATCCATAGGTGTTTCAAAATTCACCTCGTCGCCATTAATTAATACTTTACCGCCATATCCACCAGTGGTACGAATTTCATCCATACCAAAAAGAATTTTCATTAAAGTACTTTTACCAGCACCATTTTCTCCTACCAATCCTAAAATCTCACCTTCTCTAATGGAAAAATTTATATCAGACAGTACTTGGTTACCGGAAAAGTCTTTACTGATGTTTCTCATCTCTAGCAAAACATCATTCTCTTTACTCATTGGTTATCCTCTATGTTTTAACACAAAGAATTGCAAAGAACTTTATAGACTCTTTGCAATTCTTAGATTTTTTATAATTCTAAATTATTTGACAGTGTAATATTTGTCTGGAACTACAAGATCAGTTACATTCATATAGCCCTTACCCATGATATAAGTATCTTGATAAATTAATACAAATTCCTTATTTGTTACACCAGTATTTGCATCTGAATAGAATGCACCATTCCATTTAGCATCTTCTGTAAATGTACCATAAGCTTTCATGATATCAGAAAGTTTAAGTAATTCGCTATCACCGTTAAGAACGTTGATTGCATGAGTACCTAAACCAGCTGTAGCTGTGTAACCATAACTAAATGCCCAAGTACCAAATCTACCAGCGCCACCTTTTTCTACAACAGAAGCTTCAACTTGTTTTAGGATTGCAGGGAAATCACCAGCTTGTTCAGATAAATCAATACCTAATGCACCAGGGTAACCCATTAATGGAGAAGGTAAATCAGCTTCAATGAAGTAACCACCATATTGCATTAATTGTTTTAGTAGAGGTTCTGTATGAGCGTCATTTGTACAGAAGAATGCAGTATCCTTTCCATATTTTTCTACCCATGCAGGAACTTTTTCTAGAATGTATTGTTGAGCACCTGCAACACCAACATCACTTGTTGGATCTGGAGCTGTTTCAAATACAAATGTCATACCTAAATCGTTACATGTTTCTTCCATGATTGCAGCACGACGTGACAATGTTTCATAACTCATATGACGAGGGAATGAAATATGTACAAAAGTTTTACAACCTAATTCATAAGCTGTATGAATGATTGTGTAACCACGAGATACAAAGTCATTGTTAACTACTAAGTCAGCAGCAGATGCAATAACAGCAGGATCTTCGTGTGTTTCACCAGCGATGCATAATACATCTGGTCTTTTGTCTTTAACACGACGGAAAGCTTCAGTTGTTCCAGGAATACTCTGGTTAACAACAATAGCCTTGATCATTGGATCATCAGCCAAACCTGAAATAACAGAAATTGTTGTTTCAGCTTCATCCATAAAGTTATCAGGATATGTAACATGTTGAATCATTCCACCATCTTCAACAGAACCATATTCAGCAATTAATCTTTCAGCACCACGTAAATCATCTTCTGACTGTGATACAGTACCGGTTACAACACCAATATGAAAGTCATTTCTCTTTAGTTCAGCTGTTTTTGAAGCTGGAGCAGCTTCAGAGCTACCAGCAGCAAAGATACCAAAAGTTGCCATTGTGCAAACTAATAGCATAGCAATAATTTTTTTCATAATCTCTCTCCTAAATTCGATTTTGACTTTATTTTACTATGAAAAGCGTTACTTTACAATAATTTTATACAATACATGCATAGGTATACATTTTATATTCATTTTATGTTAAACGTAATATTCTTTACCAACTTTAATTTTTAAACAAATTTTTGGATGTGTATTTTTATGTATTTCGCAATTTAACCATAGATAATAGATAACAAACAAACTAAAAAATAATTCAAATTGTTAATATACTAAAAATATAATACCTTTC
>CAYWGU010000059.1:0-18317 GCA_964457975.1 uncultured Spirochaetaceae bacterium
TCTGTATAAATATCTAGAACTGATGTGATATTATCTGTTCCAGAGTTTGAATAGAACTTACGCTCAACATTGTTTAGAATGTTATTATCTACATTATCTGCAGCATCGGTGTAACTAGCTTTCCAAATACCATCATTTTCTACTGATACAAAATACTCATCATCTTCGTTGAATGATGATTTTTTAATTGAATATGATACTTCTTCTTGACTGTCAACAATGGATCTTAACATTCCTTGTGACGAGTCAGAAGAACATGAAATTACAGCTGTAGCTATTAGAGCTATTAAGGCTGTGTATTGTATAATTTTTTTCATCTGTTATTTCCTATATGATACGGAGAGAGTTAAGGGAGCATATGAAATAAATCCATTATCCTTCCACTCTGATGAATAGTAGTTAAAGTGTGGAATAAATGTAACTCCAGCCTCAAATCCAATTCCCCAGTTTTGATTTATATAATAGTTAACGCCTGCTTTTGCTTCAGAATATAAAGAAATAAGGACATCACCATCAAGACCATTGAATGAAAGACCAGCACCAAGTGTTAGTGGGACATCCCATGTACCAGTCTGAACTGGATAATATTTCCATAATGCCGCAATAGGTATATTTGAATAAATAGTTTTAGAATTATCATAGTTGAAATCATATCCAATTTCCAAACCTAAGCTGTTGGTGTTGTTATAGAAATAATCAAAGTTGATTGCTCCAATTCCACCTATGCTTAAACCAGTATCGGCACCCCAATATATATTATCACTGTATATATCAATAGCTACAGGAACTGTTGGACCAACTTTAAATGAGAATATTGTATCACCTGCTTGATAGAAATCATTGCTTGCAAAAAGACCACTGCTAAAAATAGAAATTGAAAGCAATAGTAAAAGTACTTTTCTTTTCATAGAAACCTCAATATTATTTATATATAATCTTAGCCAAAGCTAGTAGCAAAGGTTTTTTATTATATTGTTTTAATCTTATTGGTTTTTATATATTTTGTCGACCAAAAACCATTATTTATTAACTCTCAAATGAAAAATCTACATAAACTACATAATTATAAGTTAAGAAGTTGAAAACCAAAAGTGTTAAAATAAAAAAATATCATAGACCGATTGAAGGTCCATGATAAGAATTTGATTGTATAAAGCTATTAATTACATAACAAATAATGAAATAACAAATACCATAAGAATTGTTGAAATTCCCATTACTGCTGTAACACCAGTTTGACACTTAAAGGCCTGTTTAACATTCATATCAGAGAACTGAGATACAACCCAGAAATATGAGTCATTTGAATGTGATACTGTTATTGAACCAGCACCGATTGCCATTATAACAAGTACCTTTGCAATTTCATTATCAAAACCAAGGGTTGTCATCAAAGGAGCAATCATTGCAGAAGTTACGATCATTGCAACTGTAGATGCACCCATTGCAGATTTAAGAAGGGCTGCAATGATAAATAGTAAGAAAACACCAATGTTCAAAGTTAAAAGTGAAGTTGAAAGTACTTCAGCAATTGGAAGAGTTTTTAAGATTGCACCAAATGCACCACCTGCACCTGTTATTGCTAAAATACCAGCAGAGTTTGTAACACCTTTTGTTACCCAGGCAAGTTTGTTTGGTCTCGCTGATTTAGGAATTAATGTTGCAGCTTTTAAAGCTCCTGAATGAAAGGAACCAATTCTCTCTATATCGCTACTTGCAAGGATTATTCCTTCAGCATTAAAAATATTCAATGTACTAGGTGCTACTATAGGAGAAAGAGCATTGATTATTTTTTGGGATGGAAGAAGAAGTGAGTTATGAATCATAATTTTATAATATCTCCTGTTGAAACCTTATGGGCCATTATTGAGGTGGTGTCTTTTAAAACTTCAGTAATCCTATCGCCACTACAATGACAAAAGAATGTTTCCTTAACACCAAGGTTTTCAAGCTCATTTGCTGTTCTTTCAAGTCTTTTTTCATCAGCTCTATTTAAATGAGCTCCACCAATTACTCTGGTTACTCTACCTTCAAATTTCTCATTGACTTGAGCAATCATTGAAAGAATACCAGCATGGGCGCAACCTGTAATAAAAGTAAGTTCACCATTGTTATCAATCACAATAGACATTTCATCAAGGAAATGGTCTTTTAAAGAAGCATCTTCATCTCCATGAACGAACCTTTCAGGTATTGTTTCAAATGAATAATGATTTTTGAAATTATTCATAAAGTACATGGTGTCAGTAATCTTATAAAGATCAATTACCTCTGTTGTTTTGATGTTCTTTTTTTCTATAAAAGCTTTATCAAATCCACAACCAAGATATGTAAAAACATCATTGTCTAAAGCATATTTGGGAAGAAAGATGTTCTTTCCAATAATTATTTCATTTACACTGTGATCCTTCACGTATGAAAGAAATCCTGATGAATGATCATAATGACTATGAGAAAAGGAAACAAAATCTAGATTGTCTAAATCCTTGTTCATCAACGATGCATTGAACATAAATTTCTCAGTTGAACCAAAATCAAATAGAAAACTTTTATTTTGTGCTTCTATCAATAATGATAGTCCATGTTCTACTTTTGCAGATAATAATTCACTCGTTGTGTTTTCTATTAAAATTGTACATTTATCCATATTTGTTCCCCTTCGAATGCTTAAACATCATTGTAAACAACTTAAAAAAAATACAACTGTATTTTTATACAAATTGAGTTGTACATTTGTACTTGGTAATTAAAAATAATACATAAAATAAGTGCTTTTTATAATTCAATAATCTAAATCTTTATTGGATGAATAAATCATAGATAAAAACATGGTTGTTGTGTTGCCTTATTTTTAAATTAAATTAATGCTAATGATATTTTTGTGGTAAGGTGTTTTAAGAGACAATTTTCATATTGGATACTGTATTTTTTGCAGTTTTATGTTATAAAAAACAGTAAGGAGTCAACCATGATGTTATTATCAGGAAAAGAAGTTGCAAATGCAAAGTTAGAAGGATTAAAAGTCGAGTGTGAACAATTTATAAAAGATAATGGTTATGCACCACAACTAGCTGTAATTCTTGTTGGAGAGGATCCTGCAAGTCAAACATATGTAAGTAGCAAGAAAAAAGCTTGCATCAAACTAGGCTTTGCTCATAAAGACTATATCTTAGATAAAAGTATCAGTGAGAAGGAATTACTTGATTTGGTTGTTGAATTAAATAACGATGTAATGGTTCATGGTATTCTTGTGCAGATGCCTCTTCCTAAAGGTTTTGATGAGCAAAAGGTAATTGAAACAATAACTCCTGATAAAGATGTTGATGGATTTCATCCAATTAATGTAGGAAAGCTTTTAGCCGGACTTGATTGCTTTGTAAGTTGCACTCCAAATGGTGTGCTTTCAATACTTGATTATTACAAGCTTGAAACTGAAGGTAAGCATGCAGTTATAATTGGTAGATCTAACATAGTTGGAAAACCAATGGTCTCTCTTTTAATACAGAAGGGACGTGATGCAACCGTTACAATTTGTAACAGCAAGACAAAGAATTTAAAAGAAATAACAAAAACTGCAGATATTTTAATAGCAGCAATTGGAAGACCTCTTTTTGTAACATCTGATATGATAAAAGAAGATGCAATCATCATTGATGTTGGTATCAACAGAGTAAAAGATGAAACACGTAAAAGAGGATATAGAGTAGTTGGAGATGTAAATTTCGATGACTGTGCAACAAAGGCTAGTGCAATTACACCAGTTCCAGGGGGAGTTGGGTTGATGACAATAGCCATGTTAATGGGAAATACTATGAAGAGTGCTAAAATGCATTCTAGAAAGGGAAAATAATGACTAGACATAAGAGACCAAAAACCATTGAGAAATATTGGTTTGAAACCTTTGGTTGTACGATGAATATTGCAGAGAGTGAAGCTCTTGAAATGCAATTAAGAGGTGTTGGATTGACTGAGGCAACTTCATGTGAAGATGCCGATATTGCCATTCTTAATACATGCTCGGTAAGGCAGAGTGCAGAAAATAGAGAATGGGGAAGAATTGGAAATTATTCTAGAATAAAAGCTGACCATCCTGTAATTTTAATAGTAATGGGCTGCATGGCTGAAAGACTTAAAGATACGCTTAGAGTTGATGCGCCACATATTGATTATATATTTGGTACCAATGATAAGCAAAAGATTGTTGAAGTCGCACAGGGTAAGAGAAAGTTTGATGAGGAAGAAACCTACGGATTTCTTGAAAACTACTATAAGGAAGGTGATGTTTCAACATTCGTTCCAATAATGAATGGTTGCAACAACTATTGCACCTACTGCATTGTCCCTTATGTAAGAGGTAGAGAGATATCTAGAGATATTGAATCCGTACTTAAAGAAATAAAGTTCTTAGATAGTAAGGGTGTTAAGGAAATTACTCTTCTAGGACAAAATGTAAATAGTTACAATTATACTGATAAGGATGGTAATGTTATTAAGTTTCCACAATTACTTGAAAGTGTATGTGAAGTAGCAGGTAATATTGAATGGATTCGTTTTGATTCGCCACATCCAAAAGATTTCAGTGATGAATTGATTGAGGTTATCAAAAAGGAACAGAAGGTTGCAAAGCATATCCATCTTCCAATTCAAAGTGGTAATGATAGAATATTGAAGCTAATGAATCGTCGCTATGATAGTGCAAAGCTATTTACCTTAATTGATAAGTTACGAGCCGCAGATTCAAGCATCACCTTTTCAACAGATGTTATGGTTGGCTTTCCAGGGGAAACAGAAGAGGAACTAGCTGATTCACAGAAAATGTTGAATTATCTTAAATGTACAGAAGCATTCATGTATTTCTGGAATCCTCGTGAGGGAACTCCTGCTACAAAGATGGAAGGACAACTTGATCTTGCAGTAAAGAAAGCAAGACTTGCAGGTGTTATTGATCGACAGCAGGTTATGTTCAATCAAGAAAAGACAAAAATGGCACATGGAGTTCACAAAATACTTGTAACCAAGGTATCACGTGATGATGAAAATATGTACTTAGGACGAGGGGAACACAATGAAATGGTTGCCTTCACCCATAACAGTACTGTTAAGTTTGATGATATAGCTAACATTGAATATATAAGTGTAAAAGGTAATACAATACTGGGCCGACAGGTAGATTAATTACAATTCTAACATGAAGCATCTAGGAAATGGATTTGAATTGACAATCCAACCTAGATGTTTTTTTGTCTTGATAAAATGATAAGCTGGTATTATCATGTATGAATAAAAGAAGGTATGGTTTTGAATAATTTTGATAAAAATCTGATAGAATTAGAAAATTTAATAAAAAGTTCTCATAGTACTGTAATCCTGTCTGGTGCTGGAATCTCCACTCTTAGTGGTATTCCTGATTTCAGATCATCTCATGGTATTTACAGTGATAGCTGGAATAATATGAATGTTGAAGACATATTGGATATTGGTTTCTTTCGTCTTCATCCTGATGTATTTTATGCCTGGGCTAAAGATTTTTGGTATAAGTTGGAAGATTATGAGCCAAACATTGTTCATACGACCTTGGCAAAGCTTGAAAACAAGGGCTATCTTGATGGAATATTTACACAAAATATAGACATGCTTCATGCAAGAGCAGGTTCAAAAAAGGTATATGAAGTTCATGGTAGTGCAAAACATCACTATTGTACAAAATGTGGTGAGCATTATGATTACAAAGCAATTGCACCTATAGTACATAGAGGTGAGGTTCCTTATTGCAAAAGATGTGGTGGTTTGATAAAACCTGATATTGTTTTCTACGGTGAGGGTCTTAATGGTTCCACTCTTATGAGAGCAAATCATCTGTTCAGTGATTGTGATTTATGTCTTGTTCTAGGTTCCTCTTTGGTAGTACAGCCAGCTGCATCCTTTCCTTTGTACACTGCAAGAGGTTCTGGAAAGATCGTTGTCGTTAATAAGCAGCCGACCTCACTTGATTCTATTGCAGCACTTCATTTTGATGATTTAAATCAACTTTTTGCACCCCTAAGTGAATTTGTGGATACTTTAGTTGATAAAAAAAGTAAATGATAATATCACTATTATATAAATATGAAATTGTTTGACAATCTAAATTATATAAAACCTACCTGTATTTATATATATATGAGGGTGTTTTTATACAAAAATAATTGATATTTTACAGTAATTTATCAAAAAATTTCTTTGTTAATAATGTTATAGGATGAAAATAGATAGTAATTTGTTGTTCATTTAAGTAATAATATATCCTTATTTATTATATTTGGCATCTTGTTTTTAATGAGTTATTTTTTTGTAAATTATATGAATGCTCTTATTTTTAATGAAATATATTATATTTTATGGTATATTTTATTAATAGTTAAACAAAATTAGCATCTATGTAATAGAATTAATAGAATTAATAAATTGAATAATTATGGTTTTATTAAATAATTTAGATTTATGATTATTTAAAATTTGATCGGTGGGAAAAATAATTGAGTTACAGTTTAATACTAGTTGAAGATGAATTTATAATGCTTAAAGAACTTGAGATGATGATAGATTGGAAAAATTTAAAAGTTGATTTGGTAGCAAAAGCTTCCAATGGTATTGAAGGTGAAAAGGTAATTGAGAAATACCATCCAGATATTGTCATCACAGATATAAGACTTCCAGGACAAGATGGACTTGAAATGCTATCAAAGTTTCCTGATGTTAGATCCGTTATTCTTTCTGGATTCAGTGATTTTAAATATATGAAGAAGGCTATTAAAATTGGTGTTGAAGATTATCTATTAAAACCTGTAGATAATGATGAATTAGTGAAGACTATTTCAAATATTGTTAAGGAACTTGATGCTGAGAAACTTCTTCAGGCTAAGGAAAACATTGAGAATGAAGTAGTTCCTCTAGAAAGAAAATTCAATAATCATCTGATAAATTCTGCCGTAAATTACATCAGTGAGAACTATGGCTCATCCATTGGACTACAGGAAGCAGCGGCAGCTCTTAATGTATCAGAAACACATCTTTCAAGATTGTTTAAAGAAGTATCCAATGTTAACTTTCTATATTATTTGAATGCTTTTAGAATCAACAAGAGCATATATTTATTGAAGAATTCTACAATCAATATTTCTGAAATTGCATTTAACTGTGGTTTTTTAAATCCTGGTTATTATACAAAGATCTTTAAAAGATTTTTAGGTATAACTCCTACAGCTTATAGAGAAAAATTATAATATTAATACGACAAATATTAATTAAGTTTGACATATACTTTTAAGGAGAGTTGTTTTAATAATATGAAAAAGAAACCAACATTATTTAAAAAGTTGTTTTTATATTTTGGAATTATCATAGCAATTCCTTCTTTAATATTTGCAGCATATGCTCTTGTAACTGGGCAAATGCAATTAAAACGTGAAATTAAAAAAGAAGCAGAAATAAACATCTTGGACGATCAAGAGGTCTTTTCTAAAATCATTGAAGAGTATCGTCATAAAACATATGAAATATCAAAAAATGAAAACTTAATTTCTCTGCTTTTAAAAAGTGCAGATGATGATAAAGATAGCAAAGGAATTTATTCCATGTTATTTGATGTAATGAAGGGTGATACCTATAAAGCCTCAGTGTCTGTTGTATCATCAGATGGTCAGGTAAGGCTTTCAACACATGTCTTTCCAGAAAGATATGATGTTAGATATTACAATACAGAAACAGATATGACAAACCCTATTACCTGGAATACTCCAAGTACTCAAACATCAATTTCAATTAAAAATAGATATATAAATGATACAGGAAACCAAATTGCAATAACTTTTTTGAGGAATGTATTTGATAAAGATAGCAAGAATATTGGTTACGTAATTGTAGATGTTTATGATGTGAGATTGAACAATCTAATCAACAAAAGATACTTTTTTGATGATACAATAGTTATTAATACGAAGGAGTATTTTGCAGCTTCTCTTACCGATTCATCAAGTTTTGGTAATTTCTCTAATTTTGCCTTTCTTTCCAATAGACCAGAGGAACTTATATCTTCAAATATTATAAAAGATGATTACCTTTATTCAATTAAGGAAATATCAGATACTGATTTGATTGTAATGGGTGTTATTGATATGGCACATTACAATGATAATTTTTACTCAGTAATAAAGATTCTTTCAATTGCATTGATAATTGGTTTGTTATTTGGTGTTTTTCTTGCCTATAGGTTTTCTCGAGGCATATCCAAATCTATTAACAATGTCATTGATTCAATGCATAGGGTTGAAGAAGGTAATATGGCTATTGATATAAGAAATCATGATATCAAAGAAATGGAGGAGTTAAACGATAACTTTAATATGATGGTTGTTCAACTTGTAAAGCTTGTTAAGCAGGTTCAGGAGGACGACAGAAAGTACTCTCAAGCTGAGATGAAATCCCTTGAATCACAGCTTAATCCCCATTTTTTATTTAACACCTTGAATACCATAAAAGCTCTAGCACGAATTAATAATCAAGAGGGAATATATGAAATAAGTATACGGCTTGGAACTCTTCTTAGATCAAATTTAAACAACTCAAAAACCACTAGCACAATTGATGAAAGCATCTCACTTGTAAATGACTATCTAACAATTCAAAAGATACGTTTTGGAGAGAAGCTTAAGGTAACTTATGATATTGATGAAGAAATCACCAATAATGTTATACCAAAACTGATAATTCAACCTCTGGTTGAAAATGCAATAAAGCATGGACTTGAGCCCAAAATTGGTGATTGGATAATTGATGTATCTTGTAAAAAAATTGATGAAAGAATTATTATTAAGGTTCGTGATAATGGTGTAGGTTTACCACCTGATTTTAACTGTGATTTTGAATCATATAAAAAAACAACTCATATTGGTTTGTATAATTTATATAGACGACTTGTCATACACTACGAAGGTAAGATTAAATTTAGTATAAAAAATTGTGATAATGATTTTACTGAAGCAATGATTTCACTTCCACTGACATCAAAAATAAATAATTTTAAGAGTAGTACGGAGAATCATTAAAAAAAGATGGTAACGCTTTTCTTACCATCTTGATTATTAATTCTGGTTAATCTAAAAGGTCCTTGCAACCTCGTTATTTAGAATTCTAATTGATGCTCTTGTATTTTTATCGTCAAACATCTCTTCTTTTGCAAGCTTTGGAATTTCTAAATCTACCCATTTCTCTACATAAATATGCTGTCCCCATTTGTTAAATTGTGGACGACTGTTAAGAAAACATGGTGCATCATCAAATAACATAATCCAATTAGCTTTTCTATTATCTGTTCCCTTATTATTTAAGAGTGTCATGCAGGAATCAGCTCTCATCATGGATCTTCCGCTGTAGTTCTTAGAATCATTAACTATTGAGGATAAGTTTTCATTTAATGTTGTTATCTCACCTTGATTAGGTACCTTTTTTGCTATTCCTTTTGCCATAATAATATTATTTATCCTAAGGTAAATAGTATCGCCGGGTTTTATACCAATTACTTTTTTAAGGTTTGAGGTTGTTATACCGTTTTTTGTTTTATTATTTCCATAATAAGAATGAAGTGGTGCATAGGAGTTGAACATGCTGATTTTATATAAGGCAAGTTCAAGTTCTGTAAATGTTGATGTCCTTGATTTTCTATTTGGGTCTTTTACTGTAATACATATTGCCATATTTTGTTCCTTTATTGAATTGTTTTTTATAAAACAATTTTTGATGTGTTTAAGTTAAAAACATTATGATAAATAGTAAATTAATTTAAAATAATATTACCGAATACTTTCGGTTTAAAATCAATCATCTTTAACAATTATAGTGCCTTTTTTAAGGTAATAATTTAGTGCTTTTTCCCAATGACTCATATATGAATCAAATTTTGATTTTGTAAATTGCTTGACAGAATTGATACCAGAATCACTTATTGCAGTTAGAAGATAGGTAATCTCTGCTTTAGTTTTGCCATTCACCTCATCAAAAAGACTTATTTCATATTTATGAACCAAAAGATTAGGTATTACCTGATACATTTCTATGTGGTAATTTATTGGATCGTGAATGCTTACAATCCAGATTGCATCATCATTTATATGAGATGAAATGAAAATGCATTCCTTTTCAATAACAGAGGAATTGCTATAAACCGTAATAGGATTCCATTTTGGTGTCCATTTTGTCTCTTCAACTGGACATATTAGGGGAAATACCTCATTCATTGGAGCGTTCCAGGTTTGGTAACCTACATATTTTTTTCTAAAGGGCTCTTTTATTTCCATAATTTAGATCTCCTTTCAATTATTATTATCTTTGATGTGGTGAGGCTTTGCAAGCAAATAAATAAGAAGTTCCAAAAAACATGAATAAAAGGATATAGAAAAGTCATAAATTTTTGAAATACTTTTGAATTGATTAAATTGAATGTGCATTAAAAAGGAGCTGATAATCATATCAGCCCCCATCATAACAATTAAATTGTGTTTGTTAATCTAACCTTTTCTTGATTCAAATACTGCAGCTCCACCTAAGAAATATTTAGATAAAACACCAAATAGGATGAACATTGGAATTGAAGCAAGTAGTGCACAAGCCATCATTGCTCCTTCATCTGTTTGTTTCTCTTCACTGAACTTTGATAGATAAAGTGGAATGGTCTTCATGTTTTCACTTTGTGATACAAGTAAAGGCCATAATAGGTTATCCCATTGGTTTCTGAAAGATAAAATACCCAAGGTAGAAATAACAGGTAAGCAGTTAGGGAATACAATTTGCCAAAAGATATGAAATTCACCAAGACCATCTACACGAGCGGCATCTAAGAATTCTCCAGGGAAGGTTAATAGATACTGTCTCATTTGGAATACACCAAAAGCTGTTACAAGGAAAGGAACAATCAAACCTTGATAGCTATTCATCATATGCAAGTTTGCAGCTACAATATATAGAGGAATCATGATTGCTTCAAAAGGAATCATCATTGTTGCCATAATTGACATAAAAATAGTATTTTTCCCTCTGAATTTGAACTTTGCAAGACCATAACCGCACATACCAGATAATAGTACTGTGGTAATAGCAACAGTTGTTGCAACTATTAATGAGTTTGCTATATTTCTTAAAAATACAGGGTTATCATTGTTACCAAAGATAGCTTTATGAAAGTTTGTTAACCATGTTCTATCACTTGTGGTAAAATAATCCTTTGATGGAAACCAATCGAATGGCATCGCAAGAATTTGCTTTGCATCCATAAATGATGCTGAAAACATAAACACAATAGGAAGAACAGTGAAACCTAGTACAAGAATCAGTAGTATCCAAATTATCAATTCGGCTACAGTTAATTTTCCGATAAATTTATTCATTGTTTTGCTCTCCTAATATTCTACGTCGTCACTATCACTAGCTTTGAATTGTAGAATGGTTAATACAAGCATGATAACAAATAGAATGATTGACATAGCGCTAGCTCTGCCAAGTTTACCGTGACGAATACCTGTGTAATAGATGTTCATGGTAATAACATCGATAGGTTGTCGTGAAGTACCGCCTTGAACAAACATATACTGCGTGCTGAAGGTTTTTAAACATTGGAGCATTGCCATAACCGACACCAATAAAATTGTAGGTCGAAGTAGTGGAAGAGTAATTCTCCAGAAACTATGCCATTTTCCTGCACCGTCAACAGTAGCTGCCTCATATAATGTAGGAGGAATTGTTGCAAGACCTGTTATGAATAGGATTACAAAGTAACCAATGTATTTCCAAAAATAAACTATCATTGTTGAGAGCTGAAGCATTGAAGATGTAACCAACCAACCATAGTCCTTTCCCATGGTGTTGAAAATAGCATTTGAAGTTTGGTTTACAAGACCACGAGGATCAAATAAGATCATCCAAATTGCAGCAGCAACTACTGAAGATAAAACAGCTGGTAAATAGAATCCAATCTGAAAGAATCCTCTATAGCGAGTTTTTCTCATTTGCATTAAAAATACTGCTAATATTAAGGATACTAGTACCATTGGAATGAATGTTCCAAGAGTAAATATAATTGTGGCTCTCATTGAGTTTAGTAATGAAAAACCACCATTACCTTTGGTAAATAAGTAAATATAGTTTTTCAAACCAATAAATGATGAAGTTCTAGCAAATACTTCTTTGTTTGATAAACTGGTAATAAAAGCACTGATAATTGGATAGAAGCTAAAGATTGCAAAGAAGAGTAGGCAAGGTATTGTGAATAAGATACCCCAGCGAGCTTCTTTTTTCTCTATGCTATAGGTTTTTTTATGCTTGGACATGTTGTCCTCCAAAAGAATTAAGGTGTTATTAATAGATATTGAAGGCAAAAATGCCTCCAATATCATAAGATGTAAAGTTTAAAATTTATTAATTTCTACTCTTCATCAAGTAGTTCTTGAACAGAAGCTTTTAGTTCTTGATAAGCCTGTTCTGGATCAATGTTCTGAAGCATTACGTTATTAACAGCTGTTGATAATAAAGATTGTACTTCTGTAGCATTTTTACCAAAGTATAGGTGATGTGCTCTTTCCATATCGCCTTCAAATACTTCTGCAAAAGGCATGTTTTTGAAGTTTTCACTGCTCATCAATGCTCTTGTTGGTGGAATTAAGTTAACTTCAGTTAGGTAATCCTGTTCATTAGATAACATTGAACCAATCAATTCCCAAGCTTTTTGTTGAGTCTTTTCAATTTCATCAGCGTTAACCATGTAGAATTGACCATAGAAACAAGCAGAAGTATCAGCTACAGCATCTTCAAATACAGGGAAAGGAACTACCATCCATTCACCACTGTTATAGAAGTCAGGGTTATCTGATTTAATTCTAGCTTCTTGATAAAGACCTGACATACACATTGCCATATCATTGTTGTCTTTATTGAATAATTTTCTAGCATTTTTGTAAGTAGGTGAACCTAAGTTCTGACCGTTTGGTCCCCAGTTCTGCATGTAAGTTAAAACCTTAACCCAAGCTGCTTCACCGATGATAGCTTCTGAACCATCTGCACTGAATAATGAACCACCAAGTTGGTTAACCATTGGTACCATTGTTTCCAAATAGTAAGGGTATCTGAAATCGTATCCTCTTCTTTCAATGATTTCGCCATTTCTAATAACAAGTTTTTCAGAAACTTCTACCATTTCTTCCCAAGTTTTAGGATAATCTGTATCTGCGTTTAGACCAGCATCTTTGAAAACATTTTTGTTGATGTAAAGACACCATGATAGACCTTCAAAAGGGATACCATAAATCTCACCGTCATGTGTTACAGGATCTAGCATACCATCAATATAATGAGCTTTCATATCTGCAGCATCTTTGTAACCAAGTGCTTCATAATTTACAGGAGCAACTCTTCCAGCTTGAACGAAAGGATTAGCATTGCTACTTTCTAGATTGAAGATTGTTGGTCCTTCGTTTGCAGCAAAAGCTGTTTGAACTAGTTCAATCATCTTCTTTGAAGATTGACGAGTTGCTTTAACTTCTACATCTGCATTAGCTTCTACGAAGCTTGCGATATATTGGTCTTCAATTGCCTGTCTGTTAACATCTTCATGTGTCCAAAAGTTGATGGTAACATTCTCATCTTTTTCGCTTGCGCCATTGGCAAAAACAAAAGATGGAACTAATAAAAGTGCTGTAAGCACCATAATTGTAAGTTTTTTCATTTTGAAAAACCTCCCTAAATGTGTTACTTCATTGTAGTGATAGAATTTCAATTTCATCAAGGAAACTATTTTAACATTAGTAGTACATTTTAAACTATAATATCTAATTATTGGTTTTTATGTGATATTTTTTTTTATTTTTGTTTTTTGAGGGAATAATTTCTAATTTCCCTTCTTTTACCAATGAATTGATTGTTCGATTTAAATGTCTGTAACTGACAGATAGAAGCCCTGATAACTCAATAAGGTTTTCATCAAATACTCCAGTAGGGCAAGTTGATTCAATATATTGAAGAAGGCGTTCCTTTACTCTTAACGAATTGTTTATAGAAAACTGAAGAGATGTATTGTTTAGTTTATTTGCTAGATTTTTTGCAATAAGATTTGAGAAATCAATATTCTCTTTAATCATTTTGTGACAAAAACTCATTGATAGTTGCAATACCTCAACATCGGTTATAGCTACAATTGTTGTTCCTGCTATTGTTTTATCAAGAGTTAATTCAATATCTCCAAGAATGGCATCTTCCATAAATATTTCAAGTAATAATTCTTTACCATCTTCATTGAAGCGAAGTGCCTTTGCCTTACCACTTTTAATCATATATAGATGTGTTAGTGGAAAGTGTTGCTTTATGAGGGCAGAGCCTTTTTTGTAAATTATTTTCTTTCCATATTTTTCAAATAATGTTTTCATATTTGTATTATATCCTAAGTTATCCAATAGTTAGTATGATAAAAACAAAATCTTTAATAAACATGTAGAAACCCCTCACTTTCCAACAATAAATATCACTATGCAAAAAAAAATAGATGATTACTAGTACATCAAAGTTGATTAATCCTTTCATAGGAAAGGCATCTTTCAATAGAAAACTGAGGTAATTTTTTCAAATATATAAATTTCATTCGAAGAATTTTCTCTTGTAGCTTGCAATTGATTTTCAAATAATATTGTAGGATTTGTTATTTTTATTAATTGCTTGACATAGTTGCAATGACCTGCTATATTTAAGACTAAATTAGTTGCAATAGCATTCTATATTAAGTGAGGTTTTTATGAAAAATTCTTTTGGAAATTCAATTTCCACAATTTACAGACATCTACAAATTTATGTTAACCAGGAATTTATAAAATTTGGGTTTGGTAGTGGTCAATATTTGTTTTTTGTTCAAATTGCTAAGAACGATGGAATCTGTCAAAAAGAACTTAGCCAAAGGCTAATGATAGATAAAGCTACAACTGCCAAAGCTATTAAAAAACTGTCAGAACTTGAATATATTTACTCAGTTCAAAATGTTGATGATAACCGCAGTTTTAATATCCACCTGACAAAGAAGGGTAAAGAGATTCTACCTGAGATAAAAAAAGTTTTAAGAGATACAACAAAGATTCTACAACAAGGATTAAGCTCTGGTGAGATTGATGAAACAGATAAAATACTCAAACAAATGCTAAATAATATTACTGGAAAGGTAAATGAAATAAGGAACTTTAATGAATAAAAAGATAAAAATGATTACAACTGAAAAAGAAGGCAAGGTTTTATGGCAGCTTACTGCTCCTATGCTTATTGGTATCTTAGGTATGATTGTTTTTAATCTTATGGATACTTTTTATGTAAGTAGGTTGGGTACTATAGAATTAGCTGCTATATCTTTTACCTTTCCTGTTGTAATGGTCATTAGTAGCATTGCACAAGGTTTAGGCGTAGGAATAACCGTAACTGTATCGAAAGCTAGCGGAGAGGGCAATAGAGAAAAGCAAACTAGATTAATTACATGGGGTTTGATTCTTTCAGTAATAGTGGTTGTGTTTTTTGTTATTATTGGTCTTTTAACAATCGATCCACTTTTTAGGTTATTAGGAGCAGACGCTCAGACGCTTCCTGTTATTAAGGAGTATATGACAATTTGGTACTGGGGAGTTATTTTTGTAGTTATACCAATGACAGGAAATTCAGCAATAAGAGGTCTAGGAGATACTAAGACTCCTGCATTTGTAATGTTAATTGCAGCAACATTTAATACTATTTTGGATCCTCTTCTTATTTTTGGAATTGGTCCTTTTCCCGAGTTGGGTGTAAGAGGAGCAGCAATTGCAACATTGATCTCTAGGTCTGTAACTTTTGTTGTTGCGAGTTATGTATTGATTTTCAGAGAGAAGTTAATTTCTTTTAAAAAACAATCACTTGAAAATATTAAAATCAGTTTGAAAGAAATTCTGCATATAGGAATTCCAAATGCTCTTACAAAGATGATAATACCAATTTCTTTAGGGATTATTACAGGGTTAATTGCCTCTCACGGAAGGGAAGCTATTGCAGGGTTTGGTATATCAACTCGTTTGGAGATGTTTGCTATTATGCCAATTAATGCATTGGTATCAGTTTTGCCTGTTTTTATAGGTCAAAATCTAGGTGCAGGAAAACAAGAGAGGGTTCACAGAGGAATAGCAATAAGCAGAAACTTTGTTCTAATTTATGGGGTAGCCGCATATGTGGTTTTGATTTTCATAGCACGTCCTGCAGGTTTTTTGTTTAACAATAATCCTCAGGTTATAGATGTTGTAGTACAATACTTTCGTATTGTCCCTATTTCCTATGGACTTCTTGGAATTATGCAAATTGGTATTATTTCCCTAAATGTATTGGGCAAGCCAATTAGAGCTGCAGCTCTGACACTTGTTCAGATGCTAGGTTTATATATTCCACTAGCATTATTAGGTTCTAGGATGTTTGGTATTAGCGGTATTTTTATTGCACTGGTATTATCTTATTTAATCATGGGTCCTGTAAGCTACAAGGTTGCATCAAAAAATATAGAAAAAATATTTATCAAACCTTTATAATATTTTATTTGATTAAAATTAACATTCTGCGGTTTGGAAAATACTATATGAATAAGCACCTTCGCTTTGTTGCCATCGTTAGAAGATATAGCAAAGAGAAAGTGCTTATAAAATTAGTAATTAATTAAATAAAAGCGGAAAGTTGTTTTCCCATTTCAAGAATATCAAGTCCTTTGGTGAATTCTAGGCATGTTCCACTTGGGTATCTAGTCTTTTGAACCCATTTATCTGGAATAGTATCAAGACCATATTTAGCACCAAGTATAGATCCTGCGACAGCTCCAATGGTATCAGCATCTCGACCAAAGTTTCCTGCAAGGATTACACCTCTTTTGAAGCTTGAATGTTCCATCTTTAGGCATGCAAATGCAGCTGGTATAGCTTCGGCTGTAGTTGCCCAAGTACTTGTTCTCAGTTCATCATGTAGTGGCATCCAAGAATCAAGTATATTATTATTTTTAGCTACAATATCCATTGCTCTGTGCATTGAATAATATAACCAGCTATCTTTTGGAATTATTGAAATTGATTTTTCAAATATTTCATCCCAAGGAGTATCAACCATAGCAAGGGAAACAGCTAGAGCTACAACTTGTGCACCCCATACTCCATCACGATAATGACTTACTTCAGCATCAATTTTAGAGAGTCGTAAAACTCTTTCTTCTTGACCAGCGCTAACAATTCCAACAGGTGGAATTCTCATGGCTGTACCATCACTCATATGGAAAGTATTAAATTGCCCACTTTGAGGAGGTCTAAGTCCTTTTTTAAGGTTTTCAGCAGCGCGTATTTCACTCTTACCACCTCTTTTAAATTCATCCTGAACAACTACATCTTCAAGCCATGCATCAACTACATCTTCAGAAGTAAAGTTACCCTTGCATTTAATTAAAGTTTTTGCAGTTAAAAGAGCAAATTCTGTATCATCGGTACTCCAGGCTGCTCCTGAATTAAAATCAGTTGTTATTCCAAAATCAACTCTATTTGACTGCATCCTAGCTGCATCTCCAAAACTATCTCCAATTGCTAAACCTGATAAAGCTCCACAAGCTCTATTCTCTCTAAGTCCCTTGTTTTCTCTTAATTCCTTAACGGTAAACATATATTCTCCTATAATTGTTTGACATATAAAGTACCAAATGATGTTCTACCACCATCTTGCATTGATAATCCGACCATTCCATATTTATAGGAATAATCTTCACAATTTAATTTTAATTTCTCATCTATTGAAAGCTTTAATTTATTTTTATTTACTTGAAATATTATCTTATAATCATTGCCTTTAACTATTGGAAAATCTTTTTTTATAAGAATTTCAAACTTTCCATTAACAGTTTTTCCAATAACTATAGAGTTTTTATAAAATCCACCATAATAACCTCTTTGAGCTCCTTGAACTCTAAGACCCAATAATCCACAATTACCACTATCCATTTTAAGATTGTTTTTTAATTCAACATCTTCTGTATAATAGTTTCCTGTAACAGCTTCAGCATGGCTTAGGCACATCACTCTTAGATAATTATCTTCAATATCCCATGCTCCATGATTTATTGAAAAGGGTGTGATTGTCTTAAATTCTTTAAATTGTTTATTCATCTCTATTGAATAAGAAGTCTTACCCTTAATTGTAAAATCATCTAAGTACAAAAATCCATAATCATATACTTTAATTCTTGAATTTGATTCAAGGCTTATTCCAATTTCATCACA
>CAYWGU010000060.1:0-18082 GCA_964457975.1 uncultured Spirochaetaceae bacterium
GAAAAGGGAAAAACATATATGCCAACATTAACTAACAATTCAAAACCACAAAGTACCAATCAAAATACCAATAATAGCATCAATAATAGCATCAATAATAGCACCAATAATAGCACCAATAATAGCACCACTCGAATTAAAAAGAGTGCTACAAATAAGAAAAGAAAGAGAAAAAATTCTGGTGATAAAAAGAATACTGCAAGCAAAGCTGTTTCTCAATTATTACCAAAACAGGGTGTTAAAACTCCTCATAGCTCTCTTCCTGTTTTAAAAATTAAAAAGGTGAAAGAGCCTCTTGTTACTTGTACCTATTGTGGTAAGGTAATAGAAAATATATCATCAGCAATTAAACCGGATGAAGATTCATTTTTTCACTTTGATTGTATGATAGAAAAACTTTCTAAAGAAGAAAAATTATTTGAAGGTGAGAAAATAAGTTATATTGGTCGCGGCACCTTTGCAATTGTAACAAAAAATGATGAAGATAAAATGTTATTTAGAAAGACAATTGAAGTTGAAAAGAGTGAAGCTTTCTCTCTAATGAAAAAATACATTGAAGGTACAAAGATATGATAGCAATGTTTCCAGGATCCTTTGATCCTCCAACTTTAGGGCATTTAGATATAATTGAAAGAATCGCAAAACTATATGATAAACTTTATGTGGTTGTTGCATCTAATATACAGAAGAAATCTTTATTTACAGCTGAAGAAAGAGCAGATATGCTAAAAGAGTTATTAAAATCTCATAAGAATATTGAGGTTGTAATTTATTCTGGTCTGGTTGTAGATTTTGCAAAGGCAAGAGGTATTCAAGTAATGATTCGTGGCGTTAGGGCTTTGGTAGATTTTGGTTATGAATTTGAATTGGCTATGACCAATAAAAAATTATATCCAGAACTTGAGGTCTTATTTATGCCTACAAGTCCTAATTTCTTTTTATTGAGATCCTCTCAAATAAAAGAATTGGCTTTTTATGGAGCCAATATTGAAACTATGGTACCACCTTTGGTCGCAACAGCAATAAAGGATAGATATAATGCCTAAGGTAGGGTTTTTTTTAAGAGACAAACGCTTAAGAAAAAAATTCCCAGATAAAATTAATGCATGGAATGGAGCAGTTAATGACTCTTTAACTACATTTGCGGTAGTGGTGTCAACTTTTTTTCTGTTGTTTTGTATATTTAGTGTAACTCAAATATCAATAATTATATTTGCTTTGATTGCATTTAGTGTATTTATTGCTTTTAAAATATTAGCAAAAAAGTATTTAAAGATGCATATGGAAAAATCAACAGTAGCTGTATTTTGTTTTTGGGGATTATTCATTACATATATTGCCTTTATGAATGAGTTTGTATATCAAGCTATTCCAGGATATCTTTTTGGATTAGTTTTGATTTTTCTAGCACTTGTAGTGCAAGCCTCCTTTTCCTCAATATTCTGGTTATCTACTGTCTCAACATTGGTTTATTTGGTATTTGTCTTTATCTCCCATAATGGCAATGAACAGTTAAACTTAATTGTAGCTCTTACATCTTATTCAATGACCTTACTTGGATCAAATATAATCACCAGCACAAGAACTGTTGAGCTTGCAGATTTAACTGAACTTCAAAAACTCTCATCTCTCGATCCATTAACAAGATTACTTAATAGACGCTCTGCACAATTTTTAGTTGAGAATAAGCTAAATGTAGGTGATATGGGATGTTTTGTAGTTGCTGATATAGATAACTTTAAAGGCATAAATGATGCTAATGGACACCTTGTTGGTGATAAGTATCTGCAGGACCTTTCTGCTGTGCTTAGAAAGTGTTGTACATCAGATTCTGTTGTAGGGCGCATAGGTGGTGATGAATTTATTATATATCTTAGCGATTATAATAGTGACGATGCTGCTGAATTTGCAATAGAAGTAAAAAATCGAATTTTAGATTATACTGCAAATATTGATGATAATATGGGAACTGTATCAATGGGTATTGCTAAAGTAGGTAAAAATGATAATTACGGTACATTGTTTGAAAGAGCAGATCTTGCCTTGTATGATATAAAGTTGAATGGTAAGAATGATTTTGCTTTCTATGCAGGTGCCCAAACGAGTGATGATCTTTATCAAAATTCACCTATAATGTTGATTGTAGATGATACATTTATCACCAGAAAGTTACTTCAAAATTATTTTGAAGATGAGTTTGTAATATTGCAGGCTGAGAATGGTGAGGAAGCAATGAGAATATTATCGCGTAATACAAATGTTTCAGTGATACTGTTGGATATGAAGATGCCTGTAATGGATGGTTCTGAGTTCTTAAACCAATACAAGCAACATGAATCTATAGCTCATATTCCTGTAGTTGTTATAACTGCAGATCAGTCTTTAGAGGCGCAAGCTTTGGCTCAGGGTGCTGTTGATATGATAGTAAAGCCTTTTGATGCAAAAATTGTAAAATTAAGGGTACATAACGCTGTAAATTATTCAAGATAAATTTTCAAATTATGATATCAAAGGTTATTGACGTTTTTTTACTATTTCGTTATTGTACAAGAAGCGTCAACAAATCATCTAATTCTCTAAGAGGTAAAAAAATGGCAACACCTAAATATAAAACTTCAAAATCTAAAGCTGCATCAAGAAAAGCTGCGAATATGAAGCTTAAGGCACCAACATTGAGTATATGTTCAATGTGTGGTAACAAAATTCCCCCTCATCACGTATGCCCTAAATGTGGTTACTATCGTGGCGAGCAGGTTATTGATACAAGCGATAAATAGAGTTTGACAAGGAGCTAAATCATGGAAAATAAAAGTTTTAATCAAGTTAAAGACTTGATTGCTGAAAAAATGGAAGTTGATCCATCTAAAGTAACTTTGGATGCGTCCTTTAGAAAAGATCTAGGTGCAGATAGTCTTGACACTTATGAATTAATATATGCAATTGAAGAAGAAATGGGTATAACCATTCCTGATGAGAAAGCTAATGAATTTGAAACTGTTAGAGATGCTGTAGAGTATCTTGATACTCAACTAGACTAAGGACTGTTTTTTCGATGACAGAAGCTAAAGTCGGAGTAGCTCCCTATATCTCGGAAGAGAGACAGAGGGAGCTTTTTAATTTTGTAAAAAAACTTGATGTTGAATTGACTGATTACAATTTATTGAATCTTGCATTTACTCATCGCTCATACGCTCATGAATGCGCTATTGTTACAGACAATAACGAAAGACTTGAGTTTTTAGGTGATTCAGTATTGGGACTTTCAGTGAGTAATTGGTTGTTCCTAAATCTTCCGTCAAAACATGAAGGATTTTTCTCACGTATAAAGAGTGCAGTTGTTTCTGAAGATTCTCTTTATCAAGTTGCATTAAAACTTGAAGTGGGAAAGGTTGTTCTTGTAGGTAAAGGTGAGGGGCATTCAGGAGGCAGAACGAAGAAGGCTATTCTTTCTGACTGCATGGAAGCAATATTTGGTTGTGTATATCTTGATCAAGGGTTTGATGTTGCAAGAAATCTTATTGTAAGATTGATGGAGCCTCAAATTGCTGCTTTTTTGGAGCATAAGATCATTAGAGATTACAAAACAGCAATACAAGAATATTCACAAAAGACTTGGAAAAAGGTTCCGATCTATGCTCTTGATAAGACAATTGGTCCAGATCATGATAGAACATTTTACGTAAATGTAAGTTTAAATGGTGTATCATTTGGTCCAGCTGGTGGTAAGAATAAAAAGAATGCCCAACAGGCAGCCGCTAAATTGGCTTGTGAACAGTTAGAAGAAAACGGAGTTGATTTCGATTGTTAAATTAACAATCTACAAAAATTTAATTGTAGTATTCCCAATATATTCTGTGAAGATCTATTGGCAATGCTACTATTTTTTTTGTCCAAAATTAATATTTATTTGATGGTTTCAAAGAAGTTTCTAGCAATTATCTTTAATTGTTCTTTGTTATTTTGTTTTGGATCATCCAAAACAGCTTCTAGAAGATAATTTAATATTTGAGAAAACAGAGGACCTCGAGGAATACTTAAATCCATTAAATCTTTTCCGTTGAGTTCTAAGTCCTTAACACTAAGACAATCACCTTCCTTAAGTATATCTTTAACCCTATTATCAAGTTCCTCTACATGTGTCCAGGAAGCAGTGCCACTTATTGCATAAATATCACACATCCTAAGGCAGAATAGATCATTGATTGATTGTCTACCAACTCTGTTTATAAAGCGTCTAACAGCACCATCACTCCAAGAAGGAGTGTATTGGAACATGTGGTTTTGAACTAGATTTGTTACATCCTTGATGCTTCCATTTGAGTCCTTTAATCGTCTTAAAGCTTTTTCACATATTTTTGCTCCAATATTTTCATGTTGAAAGAAAGAAAAAGAATCCGTACCACGTGTTGGATCTAATCTCTGTGTATCTTTTTTTCCACAATCATGAAAAAGTGCTGCAATTCTTACGTTCAATGGATAATTTAATTTATTAGCTGCTGCTACGGTATTTAAGGTATGATCAAATACATCTTCTGTGTGATGACCTCCTTGAATAACTCCTTTAAGATTTGATACTTCAGGAAGAACAAGATTCATCAAACCACAATTATATAAAAGATTGAGAGCCTTTTTAGGCGACTTTCCTTTTAGAAGTTTGTAAAGTTCCTCACGAATCCTTTCTTCACTTACTGATTTGATTTTGCCTTTGTTTTCAATCATAGCCTTGAAGGTTTTATCTTCTATTGAAAAATCAAGTTTTGATACAAAACGACAGGCTCTCATAATTCTTAATCCATCCTCATGAAATCGTTCATTTGGATTTCCAATGGCTCTTATTGTTTTTCTTTTTAAATCACCCAGTCCATCATGAAGGTCAATTATTTCTCCACTTCTGGCATCCGCTGCTAAAGCATTTATGCTAAAATCACGTCGTTTTAAATCTTCTTCAAGATTTCTAACAAAACTAACAGAACTAGGATGGCGACCATCTTCATAGTCTCCCTCTGATCTAAAGGTTGTAACCTCAAAGGCCTCACCTTTAAACAAAACTGTTACTGTTCCATGTTTTAGTCCTGTAGGTATTGTCTTTTTGAACATTTTTATTACATTTTCAGGAGTGGCATCAGTTGTAAAGTCAAAATCATCATTTTTGATGTTTAGTAGATAATCTCTTACAGCCCCTCCAACTATGTATAGCTTGTAGCCATTTTCATAGAAATTGGTGGCAAATTGTTTTATTGTTTCATTGATTGGGAAGTCTTTCATAATGGGCATAGATTAATCTTGATTTTTGTATGAGTCAACTGCCAATAATAACTTTATTTATGTTGTCTTAATTTTAAAATTAGAATATTATGGAATAAAAGTTTTCATTAATATCGAGGAGTCTGAAATGTTTCAGCCAGTTAATAATAAAATCGACTTTTCAAAAGCCGAAGAAGAAATACTCTCTTTCTGGGATAGGGAAGATATATTTACTAAATCTATAGAGCAAAGACCTGCAGACAACGAGTTTGTTTTCTACGATGGTCCCCCTTTTGCAACCGGATTACCGCACTTTGGTCACTTAGTACCAGGTACAATTAAGGATATTATTCCTCGTTATCATTCAATGAAAGGCCAAAGAGTTTATAGAACATTTGGTTGGGACTGTCACGGTCTACCAGTAGAATATGAGATGGAAAAAACCTTAGGAATCAGTGGTCACGGTGCTGTTGAAGAATATGGCATTGCAAAATTCAATGATGCATGTAAATCAATTGTTTTAAGATACACAGGTGAATGGCAAAATACCATAAAAAGAGTTGGCCGTTGGGTTGATTTTGAGAATGGCTATAAAACCATGGACAAAGATTACATGGAATCAATCTGGTGGGTTTTTAAAACTCTTTTTGATAATGGTTTAATCTATGAAGGATATAATATTCTTCCATATAGTCCATTGCTTGCAAGTCCATTATCTAACTTTGAAGTAAACTTAGGTGGTTACAAAGATGTAACTGACCAGGCTGTAACAGTACGTTTTTTAATTGATGGTACTACAGATACTTACTTCCTTGCATGGACAACAACACCTTGGACACTACCATCCAATCTAGCATTGGCAATAGGTGCAGACATTGATTATGTAAAGATAAAAGACGGTGATGAATACTACATCTTGGGTAAAGACAGATTATCTGCTTATTACAAAGATGAAACAACTTATGAAATCGTTGAAGAATATAAAGGTAAAGATTTAGCTGGCATTGGTTATACTCCATTGTTCCCTTACTTTGCAAATTTAAAAGAAGAAAATGGTGCATTCATAACTGTAATTGGGGATTATGTTACAACTGAAGATGGTTGTGGTATTGTTCACACTGCAAGTGGTTTTGGTGAAGATGACTACAAGGTTCTTAAAGACACTGGAATTCCTGTTGTATGTCCTATTGATGAAGAATGCAAGTTCACATCAGAGGTACCTGACTTTGAAGGTCGTTTTGTAAAAGATACTGATGGTGATATCATCAAAATGTTGAAGGAAAAAGGCAAGCTTGTTAAGAGAGAGAATTTCCTTCACTCCTACCCATTCTGCTACAGAACAAAAAAACCTTTAATATACAGAGCAATGACCTGTTGGTATGTTAATGTTCAAAAGATCAAGAAAACAATGCTTGAGTCAAATGATCAAATTACCTGGGTACCAGACCATTTGAAAGAAGGTCGTTTTGGTAAGTGGCTTGAAGGCGCAAGAGATTGGGCTATATCACGTAACCGTTTCTGGGGTAATCCTATTCCAATTTGGAAGTGTGATGGTTCTGATCATATTGAAGTTATTGGCTCCTGTGCTGAACTTGAAGAAAAGTGTGGTGTTGAAGTAACAGATTTGCATAAACAATTTGTTGATGAGATTACATGGCCTTCTCCTGATGGAATGGGAACAATGAGAAGAATCTCTGATGTTCTTGATTGTTGGTTTGAATCTGGATCAATGCCTTATGCACAACACCACTATCCATTTGAAAATAAAGAGCACTTTGAAAAAACCTTCCCTGCAAACTTTATTTGTGAAGGTTTGGATCAAACTCGTGGTTGGTTCTATACACTAACAATTATTGCATCAGGTTTATTTGGAAAACCTGCTTTCTTTAACTGTGTTACAAATGGTATTGTATTAACAGCTGAAGGCAAGAAGATGAGTAAGAGTGAGCGAAACTACACTGATCCAATGGAAGTTATTAATAAGTATGGTGCTGATGCTCTTAGATTTAGCTTGATGAACTCAAATGTCGTACATGGAGATGATCTTAAGTTCAGTGAGGAATCAGTAAAAGATTCAATAAAGAATCTGTTACTACCACTGTGGAATGCTTATTCCTTCTTTGTAACCTATGCTAACATTGATGAATACAAACCATCAGTAACAAATCCTAAAGATCTTACAAACCCTCTTGATAAGTGGATTATTTCCACAACTCAAGGTTTGATAGAAAGTGTTAGTGAGTCACTTGATACTTATAATATACAACCTGCTGCTCAGGCACTTGTAGCCTTTATCGGTGATTTGAATAACTGGTATATCAGAAGATCTAGAAGAAGATTCTGGAGATCTGAAAATGACGGTGACAAGAAGATGGCTTATGATACATTGTATTATGTATTGATGAACATTATTAAGGTTGCAGCTCCAATTGTTCCATTTATTACTGAGAACATATATGCAAACTTAAGAACTGAAGAAATGCCATTATCAATTCATCTATGCGATTACCCTGTTTATGAAGAGGACTTAAGGGATCTTGAATTAGAAAAGAAGATGAGCTTAACAATGAAAGCTATCGTAATGGGTAGAAGTTTAAGATCATCCCATAACTTAAAGACTCGTCAACCATTAGCAAAGTTATATCTTGTTGATAGAAATGATTATGACAGAACAATTTTAGAGTCAATGACACATATCATTGCTGAAGAATTAAATGTTAAAGAAGTATTGATACAGGCAGATGAATCCAACTTGGTTGAATACAGTGCAAAAGCTAACTTCAAGATTCTTGGTAAGAAACTTGGTAAGAACATGAAGGAAGTTGCGCAGATGATTCAAAAGTTTGATAGCAATGATATTGCAGGTATCTTAGATGGTGAGCAAAAGACTGTTGAATATAGTGCAGGTACAATTACTTTAAGTGAGATGGATTTTGCAATTCAAAGATCCGAACTTGAGGATGTTAAGGTCATCAATGAAGGTGAATTGACAATTGGTTTTGATACAAAGCTAACACCAGAACTTCTTAGAGAAGGATGTGCACGTGATATCATTAGAGCTGTACAGACTTTAAGAAAGGACAGTGCTTTTGATGTAGCAGACCATATAGAAATGATTTATGATGGTGGTGATAAAATTGAAGCAGTATTCAATAACTTTGAAGATTATATTAAGAGTGAAACTCTTTGTGATAAGATTGTAAAAGGAACTTTGAATGTTGAAGAAATTAGCGTTGGTGATGATTTAGCACTTAAAATATCAATAAAGCAAAAATAATTAATTTAGGAGAAACTATTTTTATGAAAGCAGTAAAATATCTTATAGGAACAACATTGGTTCTAGCGTCCTTCGTAAGTTGTACTACAACCACTGTAGTCTCTCCTGAAAACAATATTGTACCTCTTCAAAGCATTGCTAAGGAAGGGGATACATTGTTGGTTATAGATGCTAATAGTGAGAGGGAGATTATTTCCTCTCTTCTAGGAGATACTATTTCAGGTAAAGCTGAAAGGATTACTTTAGAAATTACACCTAAATCTGATGAATATCCCTTGACCGATTTTGATATCAATGCAGTTTTGGAAGGTAAATTTCCTTCTTTCTTAACTAAAGTTGTATTATCAGGATCAAGTGATGAAATGGCAAGAGATGATGGTTATCCTTATTATATAGTTGATGGCAACCAAGTTGGAGTACTAAAAACCAACATGTTAGGTTATTCAACTCAATCCTATGCATCATTAGCAGCAGCAATTGATAAAAAAGGTGAGTATGTAAGCAAGGAAGATGTATTAAATCTTTACAATTCAGATATTGGTTTTTTTGCTTTAAAGCCTCAAACAATATTTGATTTGGGACTCGGTTTGACTCAACCTATGATACAGCACATGGACAGCATCTTGATTGTTATAAATACCGATGGAGAAAATGTTTTATCTGCAACATTCAATCTTGATAGTGATAATTCTGCTAAAACCCTTAATAAACTTGTTAAAATGGGATATATAGGTCAGCTTAAAAAAGCAGGTGAGAAACTTGATTATTCTGTATTAAAGATTATGTTTACTGAAGATGGTGATATAGTTAATATTAAGGGAATGCCTCTAACTGATGAGCAAATGGTAGGACTAACAGATTCAATTACAAGCACCAGTAGGGGAAAGTAGTAAATGGCAAGATATGATTTTAGATGCATCAAGTGTAAAAAGAAATTGCAAATTGAACAACCTATGAAGGATAAATTACCTACTGATTGTCCTAAGTGTCTTGGTAAAGGTACCTTGAGACAAAGTTATCAAGCAACACCCATTCTTTTTAAGGGTGAAGGCTTTTATTGCAAAGATTCCAAGTAAACATAAAAATAAAGAATTAGAAAATAATTGACCACAAGATAATCTTGTGGTTTTTTGATTTATTATATAACAGTAGTAATAAAGTGTTTTATTTTAATGCTGAAGAGAATAGGGTAATGGTTCTATAATAATCAGAAGGATGAGCTTTTATAGGTTGTTCAATTCTATTTGCAATAATAATTATTTGACTGTCAAAAGTTCAATGTTTTTAGGGTATCCTTATCAATTACTATCTGCTCTTTATTTTCTAATTCATAAATTTTATTCCATGCTTCAATATTTTCATCTTTAAGCATCAAGGAATATAGCAAAGAGGATTTATCCATGGTACACAAAGCAATTAAGGCTTCTTCCGTGCACATATAGCTTTTAAGTAGATAATAAGACTCTTCTAATATAGAACTCGTTATAAGAGCATTTTTAGCTGGTAGAAGCGATGTTAGATAATCGATGTATTCTTTATGATAGGATTTATCCAAACCTACAAAAAACAATATTTCTTTGTATAGAATGATTGCATCCATATCATTGTTAAGAGTTCTAAGTAACCTAGCTTTTATTAATTTAAATTTAATAGAATCAGGATAGAAATCTAATGCTTTTTGAGTAAGAGTCAAAGCATCAGCATTTCTATCTAGTTTGTTTAACGTGAGAATTTCATTCTTAAGAGCTATCTCATTGTTTTTGTCTATTAATAATGCATCAGAAAAAAGCTTTTCAGCTGTAATATAATCTTTTTTATTAAAGGAGGAAACTCCCTCATTTAAAATTAAATTTAAACTTAACTCATCCTTTTTCTGGCTTGTTGCACAGGAAGTAAGAGTTAAAAGAAAAATTATGCTAATTAGCAGAAAGGTTTTTTTCTTCATGTTTATATATTATATTCCAAGCACTGTTTCTTCAATTTCTATAACTTGATCTCTATATAAGTTTGTAATATTTGAACCATAATCAGCAATTAATTGAATCATGTTTCTAGCTTTTTCACCATCCATACCGTTCAATCTATCACCAGCATCACCAAGACCTGGAAGGATGTAAGCTTGTTTATTCAATACAGGATCCATCCACAATGTATGCACTTCAACATTAGGAATTGCACGACAGATACGTACAGCACCTTTAAAGGCACTAATAACATTGATGAATTTTATTGATTTAGGTTTTACATTTTGTTGTTGCAAATATTTAACAATTGTTACCATTGAACCACCAGTTGCATTCATTGGATCAGCAAAAATTAAGTCCTTACCATTTAATTGTTCTAAATTAAAAAAAGATCTATCTAAATCCAAAATGTATTCCATGTCGTCTTCTTGTTTGGTTTCATCTCTTTTAATTTTAAATAGTGCAAAAGGAGTGATAAAATTGTTTTCACTGTAATCTTGAATTTCTTTACTCATAATCATTGAAGGAAGAAGAGCCCCTCGTAACATAACACACATTACAGAGTTTTCAATCTGCTTTCCAACATCTGGAATTCTATGAGCTGCATAGTTTGTAACAGGATTATTAACTGGTGTTTGTGCAATCAAAGATCTCTTGTTAGGAAGAGCAGCATCACAGTAAATGTGAGAGAACATCATCTCATATGCTCTTTGAATGTAATACAAAAACTCTTCATGGCATGTTTTTGGATCTCTAAGTTTGGCAATTAGTCTTGAAGCTTGGCCATGGTTTTCTTGAGGTGTTTCAAAAGAATAAACATGTATATTTGGTTCTTTGGAACAGAATTTTTTTAAATATTTTCCAATATCTCCAGCAGATTTTTCAAGTCCAGCCTTGGCTTCTTCTAATTCGTTTGTGTCAGTTGATTTTCCCAATGTACTGCAGTGGGCCAAAGATTTTTGGTACATATTACCAACAGTTTCAATCGCTTTTTTGTCATCCTCTGTAAGGAATCCGTCTAAGTCAGTTGCATGCAAAATGATTTTGTTCATAGCTACTCCTGAAAACTAATAATATATTAAGTATTTTTTTTTGGCAACATGAAAATGTGAGTGAATTATGAAAATTTTGGAAAAATAACAACTATTTCGGTTGATTTTCATTAATTTGTTTTGGAAAAATCAAAAAAAGCATTTATTGAAAGTAACTTAAAATTAAATAAAAAATATTTTTTCCATAAATTTTAGAATTGATGTATAATTAGAATTATAAAAATAGGAGAGATTAGATGAAATTTGTATGCTATCCAAAGTGTAGTACATGTACGAAAGCAAGAATATTTTTAGAAAATCATCAGCTGCATTTTCTTGAAAGAAATATTAAAGAAGAAAATCCTAGCAAGGAAGAATTAAAAATCTGGAAAGATCTTTCCACTCTTCCTCTTAAAAAGTTCTTTAATACAAGTGGAATGCTTTATAGGTCCATGCATCTAAAGGATAAACTTGATTCTATGAGTGAAGATGAAATGCTAGATTTGTTATCGAGTGATGGAATGCTTGTAAAAAGACCCATTTTAATAACAGATGAAGTGGTTTTAATTGGGTTTAAAGAAAAAGAATGGGAAAAAAGCTTTCCAATTGAATAAAAAATGTTGTAAAAACTTGAAAAAATAAAATGAAATAGGTAAAATTGAATTATTGAGTGTTCAATAACTATTATTAAGGAATGGGGAAATATCCTCAAAGGTGATTATATGAATTTAGTTTTTTTAGGCCCTCCAGGAGCAGGTAAAGGTACAACTGCTATAAAAGCAAAAGAGTTTTTTGATATTCCACACATCTCAACAGGTGATTTATTTCGTTACAATATCAAAAATGATACTGTACTTGGTAAGGAAGTTAAAGCCATTTTAGCTTCAGGCGATTTGGTACCAGATAGTGTAACTATCAAAATGGTTGAAGATCGTTTTACAAATGATGATGCTAAAAAAGGCTTTATCTTAGATGGTTTTCCAAGAACTATTTTCCAAGCTAATGCTTTAAAAGAAATGAAAGAGCTAGATGCTGTTATTAACTTTGTTTTAGACAGAGAAGAAATCTTGAAAAGATTATCTGGTAGAAGAATGTGTAAAAGTACAGGTAAAATTTATCATATTATCTATTCTCCACCAAAAGTAGAAGGTATTGATGATGAAACAGGCGAAGCACTAATTCAAAGAGATGATGATAAAAAAGATGCTATCTTAAATCGTCTTGAGGTATATAAAGAACAAACAGAACCTCTTATTGCTTATTATAGAGAAAAAGGGGTGATTGTTGATGTTGATGCATCTGCTCCTTCTGAGAATATTTTAGAACAAATAAAAAAAGCATTGGCTAAATAATTATAATATAATGTGACATTATTATTCCCTGTCTTTATTAATACTTAAGATGGGGATTTTTATTCGTAATTGCAGTCAATTATGGGTGAATAACCCAGTTGATTATAATATTCCTCGTTTTAAATTAGAATATTATACCAGATTTTATATGATGAATATATATTTTTGAATTCTTAAATATTTTGTAAAAATATAAAAATTTTATTTACATATTAAGCAACTATTGCTTCAAAATATTTATCGAAGGAAAATTGGGAATGAATTATCTGTTATATAGTTTCAATACTATTCCTACCGTATTTACATAATAGTACTATATAGCTTCCAACCTAGTACTATATAGTTCCCTGCTAGTATTTCATTGTTGATGTGCTATTTAAGTTATTGTATATTATATTGCGAGTACTAGCACTAAATTAACCTTTGCTGAGTTTTTTATTATTATACATAAGTTGATCTACTTTGTTGGTGAACTCATATACAGTATCACTCTTATTCCATTCTAAATAACCATAACTAACGCTTGCAATATAATTAATGTTAGAGAGTTCAATATTTTTCAATTGATTGAAATATGATTCAAGTATATCGGTTGCTTCCTCTTTCGTAATATTTAACAATATAATTTGAAATTCATCTCCACCAGTTCTACCAGGATATATGTTTTCCTTGCTTTTTAATGAAGTAAGTATTCCGGCAACCTTTAAAATTAATTCATCACCAGTAAAGTGCCCAAAAGTATCGTTTATATACTTTAGGTTATTTATATCAAGTTGAACTAATGTTACAGTATCTAATTTTAGCTTAAGCTTACCTTCCATAAAGGTTGCAAGTTTGTTTTTTGTAAATGAATGAGAGTAGAGGCTGGTAAATGTATCAAATGAGGCAAATTCATTTAACTGAATTACCATATCAGAAATTTGGTTATAGTCATTTTCATTTTTAAAATAGGTTGAAGATAGATTCTGAAATAGTTCTAGCACTAGCTTTTTGCAATCAATAATAACAGGAATAACACGAGCCATATATAGCTCTCCATTTAAGTATTCAAGTTTCTTTTTCTCACTTCTAGTTTCAAGTGCTGTGGCAGATACACAGTATTTGCAAGGTTCACCAGTATTCCACATGTCATAGCAATGCTCTTGTTCAAATTGCATTAATTTGTTTTCTTTGAAGGTAAAAACTTCTTTTGTAATGGGATCAACAAGTCGGAAGTATTCATATTCTTTAAAATCATCAAAGTTTATATTTGTATAATCTATGATGCCGTTTAGATGTAAATGATTATTCAATTTGGTTAATGTGTTCATATAATTATTATATCATGATAAATAATTGGTGACAAATAGTTTATTTTATAAAAAATTAATTATTAGTTAAGTATCAAGTAGATATTTTTGAGTATGAAAAGTAACATAACAGACCAATAGTGTGACTAAATAATAAATTAAAGCAATACATATTTGTCATTATAATAGGTTTCATTACCATAAATATATAATTTTAATTAAAAGAACACAACTCGCTTAACTGAGAAGTGAAATATTTAATAAAGTTATATATATACAAAAAAAATTACAATAAATTGATATAAAACTAAATACAGGTGGTATTGATTAATGTCATATTAATTCAGTAGTTTTTATATTAATTTTGAAATTATTGGCATTGAATTTATCTGATATTATTTAAGTTGCAATGTTTGTTTTTTTATATAAACTCTGTTGAATAATATTTTTAATTATTGCATTATGCATTGTCAAAAAGTAGGAGTTACTTATGGCATTTTTTTTCGATAGTCCATCACACACATATAGTGAGTATCTTTTGGTTCCAGGTTATTCTTCTGAGAATTGCATTCCGTCCAATGTTTCTTTAAAAACACCTTTGGTACGTTTCAAAAAAGGTGAAGAATCTAAAATAAATTTAAATATACCAATGATTTCAGCTATCATGCAAAGTGTTAGTGGTGAAAAAATGGGAGAGGCTCTTGCAAAAGAGGGTGGTTGTGCTTTTATCTATGGTTCTCAATCAATAGAAGATGAAGCTGCAATGATAGGAAAGGTTAAAAGCTTTAAAGCTGGTTTTGTTGCATCTGATTCAAATGTTAGTGCAGAGGCAACGCTTTCTGATATTATTAAATTACAAGAAGATTATGGTCACTCAACAATTGCCGTAACAGAAGATGGTACAGCAAATGGTAAATTGATGGGAGTTGTTACATCAAGGGACTGGAGAATATCTAGAATGGGTCTTGAAAAAAAAGTGAAGACCTTTATGACTCCATTTGATAAACTTGTTTATGGGGTTGATGGAATAACCTTATCTGAAGCAAATGATATTCTTTGGGACAGTAAATTAAATGCCCTTCCAATAATTGATAAAGATCAAAAATTAAAATACTTTGTATTTAGGAAGGATTATGATAGTCATAAAGATAATCCAAATGAATTACTAGATTCACATAAGCGATATATTGTAGGTGCCGGTATAAATACAAGAGATTATGAAAAAAGAGTTCCAGCCTTAATTGAAGCGGGTGCTGATGTGTTATGCATTGATTCTTCTGAAGGTTACTCTCAATGGCAGGCAAATACCATTGAATATATTAGAAGAACTTTTGGTGAAGATGTAAAGGTTGGAGCTGGTAATGTAGTAGATAGAGATGGGTTTAGGTTCCTTGCTGATGCTGGTGCAGATTTTATAAAAGTTGGTATTGGTGGTGGATCAATTTGCATAACTCGTGAAACAAAGGGTATTGGTCGAGGTCAAGCAACAGCTATGATTGAAGTTGCAAAGGCTCGTGATGAGTATTTCAGTGAAACAGGTATTTATATTCCCGTATGCAGTGATGGTGGTATTGTACATGATTATCATATTGCATTAGCTCTTGCTATGGGTGCCGATTTTGTTATGCTTGGTCGTTATTTTGCGCGCTTTGATGAAAGTCCAACTCAACGAATTAGTGTTAATGGAAACTATATGAAGGAATATTGGGGTGAGGGCAGTGCTAGGGCTAGAAACTGGCAGCGCTATGATATGGGTGGTGATAAGAAGTTATCATTTGTAGAAGGTGTTGATTCATATGTCCCTTATGCTGGATCTTTACAGAATAATGTACAGTTATCCTTGAGTAAGGTTAAATCTACAATGTGCAATTGTGGAGCTTTAAATCTTAAGGAATTGAAAGATAATGCAAGATTGACACTTGTTTCTGAAACATCAATTGTTGAAGGTGGAGCACATGATGTTACATTAAAAGATAATGGTGCAAGTGATAGAAGCAAATAATATATAATTGATAGATTTTAAAAAGGTAAGGTATTGTATGCTTTACCTTTTTTTGTCAAAAAAAAGGCTATCATTATTGCTTTAGATTCAATGTAGAGATTAATAATCTGGATGTTTAAGAATTGGAGAGAGGCTTTAAATTTTTAAATATATGAAAGATGAATGAAAATTAAGTGAATTGATTTATATTGTTTTGGTATGAAAAAATACAATATCAATATTGAATATTATAGTTTTAATTGATTATCATTAAAAACTAATAGTTAAAATATGATAAAAACAACAGTTATGATATATTGGTTATGAAAATTATCACTAAAAGTAGCATATAAATTAGAGTTATGATATAAATTTAGTAAAAAAAAAAGTTAACATTTGCTTAAAATTACAGTTATTATATAAATTATTACAATAATAATTTAATTATTATATTATAACTGTTTAATATAATATAATTTTTATGAAATTTATATGTAGAGATTATAGTATTAAAATTGCTAGAAAATAAAAAAGATTCCCAAAATTGAGAATCTTTATGAGCGAAGAGGGATTTGAACCCCCGACCAGTTGCGTGTAAAGCAACCGCTCTCCCACTGAGCTATCCGCCCGATTACGTTTTGTAAAATATCATTTAACACTTTTATTGTCAACAATATTAATAAATAAAAGTGCAAATATTTTAAAGTGCTTTCTTTAATTTTTTGTTATGCATCTTCAAGAAATAAATGACCTCAAATTTTCCAAAATGAGGTCATCAATTATATTATAAGCTATAATTTTTTGTATCTAAACCACCAATCTCTTACAGTAATTTTTGGATCAGGGTCTTTTCTACTTTCTTTAATAGCTTGAATGCTACTTAATGGTGGAATCATTACACAATTCTCTCCCAGTAATTCATTATTAGGGAAGTTCTCAGGACAAGCTACACCGTGTGTATTAGATATAATCAAAGCTCTAACGGATCTTAGTATCTCATCGACACTACGACCTATTTCTTGAGGATAATACATCATCAAGCGCATTGCACCTTTAGGATCCATAATAAATACAGCACGTACAGTATTTGTTCCTTTGGCTTCATGAATCATTCCAAGTTTTTTAGCTAGAATTCCAAGTTCATCTGCAATAATAGGAAAGGGTACTTTAATATTTAAATTTTCTTCAATCCATTCTACCCATTTTATATGTGAGAATACTTGATCAACAGATAAACCAATTAGTTCACAGTTTAATTTCTTGAACTCTTCAGCCCTTTTGGAGAAGGCTACAAATTCTGTTGTGCAGACAGGTGTAAAATCACCTGGATGACTGAATAAAACAAACCATTTACCTGCATAATCATCTGGTAAATTAATAACACCATGAGTGGTTTTAACACTTATACTAGGGAATTTATCGCCTAGTAATGGTAATCCGACACATTCTTTAATTCCTTCGCTCATTTTTAAACCGTCCTTATTTTAGAGATACATAATTATAGAATGGTAAAGAATAGAGGTCAAACTAAAGGTTATTAGGTTTTTATCAATCTAATGTATTTTTTCATGTTTTATAATGCTTAATTGAAATTTCTTATTTTATAATACCTTTGTATTGAATATAAAACCTAAAAAAATGTAATAATTGCATATAGTTGAAAGAACTAATTTTTAATATTCAATATTAATTATTGTTTTGTAAAGGATAATACTCCTATATTGTTAAGTACTAATTGACATAATTAAACAAATTTTTAATAAAATAATAGAAAATAAAAAAAGGTTCTTATCTTTGGAAAATTGCCTATATAAATATGATATTTATTAAATTATAATTTCAATAAAATTATCAATTAAAGCCATCAATTAACGATTTTGTAATTCTAGAGTTAACAAAGTGTGTTTTTATATTTTTATTGCAAGTTTCTATTATGTGTTAAAG
>CAYWGU010000061.1:0-5657 GCA_964457975.1 uncultured Spirochaetaceae bacterium
GCATTTAATGATTCTCAAGTTTATGGAAAATATGTTATTAAAGAAGAGGGGATGCAAGATTTTCTTAAAATAGGATTAATTACTGACGGAACTTATCCCGGTACAGATGAATGGTTTGATGCTATTGGACTCATGGGTATTGCTATGAATATTTATTCGGCTGAAGATTTATTGGAGGGTAGTAGTTTTTATATTGAAATTAGTAAGAATCAATTGAAAATAGTAGCTGAATCAGATCCCCTAGATAATATTGTCTTTGATAGAGTTGAACCCTCATCAAGCAAAATTGGTTTTTATATTCAAGATAATACTTTATATTCATTGGGTGAAAATCGGAAATTAATTAAAATTGGGGGTTTCAAAAGTCCTGATAATTTTGAAATGAATTATTCTATTTTTATGGATAATGAAGAGACTACTTTTGCTGGTTATGAAAAATATTCATACATAACACTCGAAAAAGAATAAAAGACTTATTTGATTAATATAAAGGCTCTTATTTAGGTTAGTTGAAATGAACCCGGTTAGAGCCTCACTCAAATTATTCTTAAGTCGGCAAATAAAACTTTTGTTATTATTTGCTTTTTGAGGTATTTCTTCAATTATTATGTTAAGAAGTTTTTGGATATCATCCGATTGAGGATTGATATCAAGATTTAGAGTTTCTGTAATGTGGTGGGCGAGATATCCTGATTCAGAGATATAATAGACCTCACTTCCTCCATATTTTACAGAAAGTTGATAACCTGATACATCTGATCCAAAATCCTTAATTCTCTTCATTATTTTAAAATCACTTTCAGTATAAACATAAGGATTGTTTAATAACTCATACTAATCTTCTACAGGGAGTTGTTTGAACTCTGACACAGAGGTTTCGCCCTTATAATTTCGGTAAATATAATAACCAACATCAATTGTCATTGTCCTTAAATCTTTATCTTCATAGCATTCTGGTGTAAGTACAGACTGAAGCAGGTTTCTCATTTCTGGGTCATCTATAAGTACCTCATGTATTTCATCATAAAAGGAGAAACCCTCAATGAAATTTTTAGGATTGTGAGATTTTTCTGGTTTATATGATGATTTAAGTTTGTAAGCTACCGTTTTAACAACAGGATACTTATAGATGTAATACTTATCAGGGTATTTTAGCCAAAGATATATGCTTATTGCATTTGTGTCTTGGAAGTCTTCCATCCAGGTTCCTTCATCATATTTTTCTCTAAGTTTTATTGAGTTTCTTTGAAAGTAAGAAATTCTTTTTGCTAGAGGGATTGATTAATTAAATAAATTTACAAACAAGGACTTTGTTTCTATGGGAGCAACTTTAGCAAAATTGATGATGATACCAGCTGAAAAATTATGCATGGAGAATAAAAGAGTACCACATTTATCTAGCGACTTTTTTAACATAATTGCAAAGTTTTCTGCATCAATATCCTACGTATCATTGAAATGTTTTATAGCTTTCCATTTGAATTGTTCTTCTTTCCATATCGTAGTGGTGAACGTTTCCTTGTAATTTACTAATATTTTGTTAAGTATACTTTTATTTATTTTTTTAATTTTCTCAACAAAACTTTAAAAATATTATACTTAATATCATTTATAAAAAGAATACCTATTTGTATTTTCGTATTAAATTACAAAATAAGTTAGTACAGATTGTATTAGTTGCATGTTTAATTGGATCTTAATGAAAATATGCATAAAATATTTTATTTTACTATATTGCATAGAATGTTTTATTTAGATTTTAAATTGAATTAATATGTAAATAAATACAAATATATTATAAAAACGTCCTTTTTCATGCTACTATTACTTAGTTGTTTGTTTTATAGGAGATTGGAAAATTGAATATTGTAAGAAAGAGCTTGTTTAAGAGATTCTTATTCATTGCTCTCCCTTTAGTGTGTTTATGGACTTTAGTAATGCTCCATAATGAAGAATTGGATAAGAGGCAATTTGTTTCTCAGACCATAAAAGAGAGTGTTATTAGTGGTGATAATTCGTCATTTTTAATAACAAGTTTTGTTGCAAAAATAATGGAAAATGCTAAACTTTTAAGTGACAGTGATGAAGTAATGGACTTTATTCAAAACAAAAGTGAAAGCACTAAAAAAGAAATTGTAGATTTATTTATTAGAAACCTTAAAGATAAGAGTCATTTTACTCAATTGAGATATGTTGATTCCACTGGAATGGAATTGGTTGGTATAAAAAAACTAGATGATGATTTTTATGAAAAATCCGATGATGAATTACAAAATATCAAGGATGATGATTTACTTAATAATTTGGTGACAATTGGAAATGATGAGTTTTTTATCTCATCATTAGGTATTGATTCAGAAAGCAATGTAATAGGTAAAGAATTTACTTCAAAACTTACATTTCTAGTTCCTTTGTTTACAGATAACAATAATTTAACAGGTATGATTCTAATTGATTATCTTGCAGATGATTTTATTAAATTAATTCAAGATTATTCTGCCTTAAAAAATAATGGGCTTTATAGTTTTTTTATCTATAATTTGAACGAGGAAGAATCTTATTACTTAAAAGATGAATATCAATTTACCATGGATGATGTAAAGAAAAAGAATGGTGAAATTTCATCTTCAATAACACCTTTAATAGGTAAAACTGGAATTGGCTCCATTCAAACAAAGGATACCCTGACCACCTATTACGATATTCTTAATAACTTCAATAAAGATATCACAAAAAATGGAGAAAAATGGGTTGTAGCTCATACTTACAATCTTGGGGAAATGTATTCATTTTCAAATATAACCAACTACATACTATCAGCATATGGAATATATTTGCTATTGCTCTTGATAGCTGGCTTAATTCTAGCAAACATATTAAATAGATTACAAATTAATGAAGGTGAGTTGTGTGTTTTAAAAAGGATAGCTGAAACTACAACCGATGCAGTTGTTGTAACAGATACTGCAAAGAATATTTTATTTGTAAATGAATCTGTTGAAAATTGTTCTGGTTATAGCATGAAAGAATTAGTTGGAGAAAACCCCTATTCACTCATGTCTGAGTATAATAATCCAAATGTAATGGAAAAATCTAAATCTGAAATATGTGAATTATCAAGTTGGAATGGTACTCTTTGGTTCAAGAAAAAGAATGGAATTCTCTATCCTAATAGATTGCATATTTTCAAAGTTGAAAATAAATTATCTGAAAACCATTATGTTGGAATTTTTTCTGATCTAACTAATTCTCAAGTAAGAACAGCCTCTAATAAGTTAACGTATAAAGAAAGCAATCTTGTAGTTGATATGTTAAGACAGGTAATTAAGAGAAATGAGAAATATATTGTTCTCTATATTGCATTGGATAATTACAATCTGATTGTTGATTTATTCAATGAGTTAAATCTAAACATTCTAGATTCTTTTGTGGATTTGATTGTCCCCTTTAAAAAAGAAGGTGATGTAATAGCTAAAGCTGGAAAGAACAAAGTATTTGTAGTATTAAATATAACAAATGTAAGTGAATCCATTTATGATTACATCAATGATCTTTATAAATCCCTCTCCAAAATGATGTATATTGGTGGTGATGAAGCCTGCTTTAAAACTAGAATAGGCGTATCAATATATCCAAGTGATGCATCTGATATACCAACATTGTATAAAAATACTCTTCTAGCTTTGCAGTTGACTAGCATGAGAGGTGGTAAAAATGTATCCTTCTATAATCCTGAAATGTTAGCAAAAGTTAATAAGGAACTTGAGATAGAATATCATCTTAGAATGGCAATTGCTAAAGATGAATTACACATGGTTTATCAACCTCAGGTTGATATTACAACTGGTAAGATAGTTGGTATGGAGGCCTTAATAAGGTGGAATAGTGCTGTATTAGGATTTGTTTCTCCAGCAACCTTTATTCCTATTGCAGAGAAAAACCGAATGATGATTGATCTTGGTAAATGGATAACAGAGCGTACCTGTAGCGATTTAAATTATTTATTCAACACGGCTGGTGTTGATCCTTCATTAAGATGTGCAATCAACATATCTGCTTTGCAATTAGAGGATAATAGATTCCTTGAAAACTTATATGAGACAATTAAAAAGAACAACTTGAGCTATAGCAATATTGAACTTGAGATAACTGAGACTATAATTTTGGAGCAAAGTCAAAGTACAACTGCAATATTGGAAGATATAAGCAGCAAGGGGATTACCATTGCCATTGATGACTTTGGAACAGGCTATTCTTCTCTTTCTTATTTGAATAAACTTCCAGTTGATAAAATTAAAATTGATCGTGGATTTATTAAAGATTATCCATCTTCTGATGATGGTGAGCTTGCCAAAATTCTTATTCAAATGAGCAAAACCTTGAATAAGGAAGTACTAACTGAAGGTGCTGAAACAGTGGAACAAATCGATTATCTAAAGGGTATTGGATGTGAGTACATACAGGGGTATTATTATAGTAAACCTTTGGAAAGAAAGAATTTAATAGATTATATTAATAAAGAATAATTTTTAAATGTTTTATATCCCTACACAATATCAATCAGCTTAAAATGTTGGTTGGTATTTTTTTGTAACTTGAATTTACTAATTTTTATTTACTCTGTTGATAAAATAACTTAAAATCTGCAGAAATAGTATTATTTTTTAATAGCGCGAGCTTATGAATTGAGATATAATTTAACTAAATAAAATTGCAGAGAAGTTTATAAGGATAATAAAGTGGACCAAGAGTATAAAGGGAAAAGTTCTTTCAGAAAATATTTTTATTTTGCTTTTTCGGTGGTTCTTATTGTAGTTTTTATTATTCTATTCTCAATTAGCATAAATAAACGAGAAGCAGCTTTTGAAAATTTAAAAGAAAATGAAAATGAAATTGTTTTTATTGAAAGTGATAAGATTACCAGAGAGCTCACCAATGTTTTATCGGATTTAAAATATCTCCATAATGCTTTTAAGGATGAGCTGATGGATTCTTTAGAGGTTTCAGCTGTAGCAAATAATTGGAATGAATTTTCTAATCAAAGAGGAATTTATGATCAGATTAGATTCATAGGTGTTGATGGTAATGAAAGAATTAGAATTAATAGAAATGATGTTGGAAGTTATATTGTTGCAGATGAGAATTTGCAGAATAAAGCTGATCGCTATTATTTTCAAAAAACAATTGAATTAAATGAAGGTGATTTCTATATTTCTCCTTTGGATTTAAATATTGAAAATGGTAAAATAGAGGTTCCCTACAAACCTGTTATAAGACTTTCGACACCACTATATGATGATAAGGGAAACAAAAAAGGCATTATAATAATCAATTATCTTGCATCAGATTTACTCTTTGTGATTAGAACTGTAGCAACTGGTTCAGAGGGTTCTCTTTCCTTAATTAATAGTGATGGATATTATCTATCAAATGAAGATATGGATAAAGAATGGGGTTTCATGTTCGAAAATTCTCAAAATAACAATTTTGAACAAAGTTTTCCAGCTGAATGGCAGGCAATAACACGTGGAAAGAATCAGGTTATAAGTGACAATGGCATTTTTTTCTCTTATAAGCTTGATCTTCAATATATATTTGTAGGTGATGCTAAGTCCCAAATGGTTATTGAAAAGAATTCTTGGTTTGTAGTATCCCAT
>CAYWGU010000061.1:5757-9310 GCA_964457975.1 uncultured Spirochaetaceae bacterium
TTAGTCTTTGCTACATAGATATCAACGGACTTAAGGAAGTAAATGATAATCTAGGTCATAACGAAGGTTCGATCCTTATTAAATGTGTTGTAAGAGGTGTTATAGATACAATAGCCGCTGATGATCTTATAATTAGGCTTGGTGGTGATGAATTCTTAATAATTTTAAAGGGAAAGAATGAAAAGCAAGCATCTTTGATTTGGAAATCTATTGTAAAAGAATATGACAAAATCAACAATGAAGGTAATTTTGATTTCATAATAAGTGTAAGTCATGGAATTATAGAACTTGATAAAAGCAAGGAAATAAAAATTACTGATGTTTTACACAATGTAGATGCAAGAATGTATGTTGAAAAGGAATTGATCAAATCAAAATTGAAAACTGTACTAAAATAGAAATTTAAATAGTATTTGAATCCTTATAAAGATCAAAGTGCTGTTAATAAAGTTGGTCTTTTGTATTACCTATTGTTCGAAAGTTTTGATTTGTTTTGTTATATCACGTTTAATAAATCTTTACAAAAAACCAAAAAGCTTAGAAACATTGTTTCCAAGTTTTTGGGATATATTATTTAAAATATTTTTAAATCTATTTCATAACTTCTTGTGCAAATTTCTTTACAGCAGCTAAATCTTTTTCATCTGGATGACTCTTAGGTTTATTATGAATATATGAACCTCTGCAATGAAATTCTTTGTCACTTAAATTTAAATTGTTCTTAGAGCATAATTTTTTTACAGTTTTGTATGTTGATTCCATGATACCGGCACTGCTTACATTGTAAATAGTTTTGATTTCTTTATCACATGTTCTAATGAAGTCTTTAACAGGACTTGCAACAGTAAATGCATATAAAGAATTGCATAGGAATAATACATCAATGTCTTCTATAATTCGTTCACTAATGGGCATTGCTTTTAAGCCTAATTCTTCACCAATTGCTTCTGCTAGTTTTTTGGTGTTACCACCCTTTGAGAAATATCGGATTTCTATTTTCATGAGTTCCTTCTCCTTTTGTTAGAATAAACATAATTGTGTGCTAAGTATCATTAATAGTAAACAGCATCTAAGATAATAGTGCACTTATAAAGGAATAAAACATTAAAATTATACATAATTCGTTATATGAAAAGTAGTAAATGAAGTAAAAACCGAATATTGCAATTCTGCTACTATAATTGAGGGAGCACTTTTTTCTTTTAAAAAAGATGCAATTTACCATTAAAACTGGAAAGATCTGGCTGGAAGAATTGCTACAATAGTTCTCATTTTAAATAGGGAAAGATGCATAAAATAAAACGTGACTTATGATGCAATAGGTTATATGATATCTTATATTAGATTAAAAAAAGACATTTTTTATTATGCAGATTGCGCAAATTAAAACGTATATCGTATCAGATAAACTTGGCGATAAGAGTTTTTGTTATTCACAAAATTGGTACAATACCAGGACCATCATAATTCTTGAAATGATTACTGAGGATGGTGTTAGTGGTTGGGGTGAAGCATTTGGTAATGCTTTCATAAATCAAACAATAGTTGAGAAGGTTTATAAAGAAAAGCTTATTGGTCAAAATATCTTTGATTCAGAAAAAATCTGGGATGAATTATATAATACACTCCGTGATAATGGTCAAAAGGGTTCCTGCATAGAAGCTTTAAGTGCCGTAGATAATGCCTTTTGGGATCTTAAAGGTAAATACACCCATTTGCCTGTTTATAGATTATTAGGTGGTGCACGAAGAACTCAAATTCTACCCTATGCAACAGGTCTTTATTATACAAAATTAAATCAAAGTCCAAATGAATTGGTAGAAGGAGTTTTAAGATATGTTAAAGATGGATTTAGAGCTATTAAAATGAAAATTGGATTTGGTGTTGATGATGATATAGCTATGGTTAAAACTGTAAGACAAGCAGTAGGACTAAACATAGGAATCATGGTGGACCCAAATCATGCATACAATGTTATGAATGCAATAAAGCTATCACGTGGTATTGAAGCATATAATATATTATGGATTGAAGAACCCGTTCCACCAGAAGATATTGATGGTTATGTACAGGTAAGAAAGGCAACAAATATTCCTATTAGTGGGGGAGAAGCCGAATTCACTCCTTATGGGTTTAAGAAATTTATTGATTCTCGTGCTGCAGATATTCTTCAACCAGACTGTTGCATCACTGGTGGTCTTACATCATTTAGAAGAATAATGACAATGGCTAAGGTCGCAAATATTCAATGTTATCCTCATGTTTGGGGAAGTGGAATTGCTGTTGCAGTTGGTCTTAATGCTGCCTTCGCTATGCCTGATTTTCCTGAAGCATTGGTACAAGCCTCAGTATATTTTGAGTTGGATAGAACTGAAAATATATTCAGAGTGAAGTTGAATAAAAATGCACTAAAAATTGAAGATGGTTATATTAATATTCCAGAATTTGAAGGTCTTGGAATAGATAGAGATAGAGATTTGATTAAAGAATATCAAATTGGTTAATTAAAAGGCTTTGTAGTTTAATTTTAAATATCCTCCGATTTTATATTAAGATTGTAAATGAGCCTGTTATTGTTTATTAACTACAGATACCAATAGGTATCTGTAGTTAATACCCCGGGGTTTGCCCCGTGGATGCCCTTCTGTTTAGAACAAACAGAGGGGGCTAAATATGAGCGAAAGTAAAGATATATATTCCAATTATAATGTTAGTAATTGAAAATCATTTTTTTTAGCAAGTTTTGGTAGGTTTACTCGTGAAAATGTTATAGTAGATTATGTAAGAAAATAATGTGAAAAAGAAGGATTTATATAGCTGTATTTGCTAAGCACAAATTGAGCTTTTGGTAGATACCTCGGGACTTGCCTTGAGGAGGTTCATTTCTACAAGTTATACAAAAGAGTACTTTTTTTGCCTAACTTTGTTGTATAATTTGGTTTAATTATTTTATATATAAACAAATAAGTTGTAAGATGTGTTATTAAACTTGACAACTATATGATATTTGAATAGTTATAATAAAGTTAGTAGTAATTTAGCGGATTTTTTAAATCATCTAAATTAAGAGGAGTTTAAATGAATTTAGTTGATAAAGCACAACATGAGATCAGAGAAATGATACTTGCTAAAAAGTACAATTAGTATCATTACTTACCAAGTGAAGGTGAATTATGCAATATTTTATCTGTTTCTCGCTCAACTATAAGAGAGGCTGTAAAATCATTGGAGATTAGAGGCCTTGTACAACGTAAGCATGGTAAGGGAATTTTTGTAGTAGATAAAACAGAAGTAACCTTGACCCGCTCAATAGATGACATGTTTGCAAGTACATCAATTACTTTCTATGTTCAGTGTACTTTGATTATAAATTTAAGCCCATAAAATACCTATTTCAAAATCTACTATATTGGTATATTAATAAGTGAATATATGAGTGTACTACAAAGATTCATAAAGGATTGTGCTAATTAAAATAGTTGCAAATTCACGGTACCTTGATCTGAATTAATACTTTTTTATTTTATATTATTCCCAAAACAGTAGATACCCA
>CAYWGU010000061.1:9410-17551 GCA_964457975.1 uncultured Spirochaetaceae bacterium
AGTATATCTTCTTATTTTGATAATTTTTTATGATTTCCTAATTATTTATAAAATATATTTATATAAAAGAAATTGCTTGTTACTTACTAATTTTCATAATTATTTGTATAAACTTCTTTTTATTTATCAATTACAATTCGATAAACTTTTATTTATATTGCTAATAGCCTTTTGTAGCTTTATAATATTTTTATGAACTTAACAATCTTAAAGGACTATTTTAATACTAAGTTATAATGCTCCTTTGAAGATTCTTTTTTTATGAACAAACAAAAGAAAAAATCCCATCAGGAGGTTATATGAGTAAAAAAACACCGTTATATGATAAACATATAAAGTTAGGCGGAAAAGTTGTAGATTTCGCGGGGTTTGAACTACCTATCCAATATACTTCAATATTAAAAGAGCATGAAGCAGTTCGTACAGATGTTGGAATCTTTGATGTTTCTCACATGGGTGAGATTTTGATTGAAGGTGAAGGTATAAAGTTTATAAATTATCTTGTTTGCAATGATATTACAAGTTTGAAACCAGGTAAGATTAGATATTCTCCAATGCTAAATGAAAATGGTGGTGTTGTAGATGATTTATTAATCTATTGTCTTGATGAGAATAAATATCTACTGGTAGTTAATGCTTCCAACACAGAAAAAGATTATAAATGGATTGTAGATCATAAAAAATATCGCATTAAAATTACAAACTTATCCGATCGATATTCTCAACTAGCTGTTCAGGGACCAAATGCTAAAGCAAAGATGCTTGATTTGGTTGATGAAGAAGCTCTTCCTCGTAAATATTATAGTTTTAAAGAAAATGTAGAAATTCTTGGATTTAAGTGTCTTGTATCTCGTACTGGTTATACCGGTGAAGATGGATATGAAATTTATATTGATGATGATAAAGCTGTCAATGTACTTTTTGATCATTTTATAGCACATGGTGTAACTCCCTGTGGACTTGGATGTCGTGATACCTTGCGTCTTGAAGCTGCCATGCCTCTCTATGGTCATGAAATGGATGATGATACATCTCCTTTGGATACTTCTCTTAATAGGTATTGTAAGATGGATAAGGATAAATTCATTGGTAAGGATGCACTAAGAGATAAAGGTAAGGTAAGAATTGGTATTAAAAATTTAGATGGTGGAATCATTCGCGAAGGAATGCCCGTTTATGATGGTTTTGAACAGGTTGGTCATGTTACCAGTGGTACATACCTTCCAACCTGCAAAGGTTCCTATGCTATGGCAATTATTTGCAAGAAAGAAATAGAAATTGGAACACTTTTGAAGGTCAGTATCAGAGGGAAATGTGCATCTGTTGAAGTTGTAGCATTGCCTTTTTATAAAAGAGAAAAGAAGTAAAAAAATATTATCAGTTAAGAAGGAGAGATAAAAATATGGGACAAGAATTATTTTTTAGTAAAACTCATGAGTGGGTACAGTGGTTGAATGACGAAAAGACTGAAGCATATATTGGTTTAAGCCAATATGCAGTAGGTAGTCTAGGTGACATTGTTTATGTCAGTATTGATGAAGCTGATGTTAAAAAAGGTGATACCCTTGGTGATGTTGAATCAGTTAAAGCTGTTTCAGATTTATACTCTCCAGTAACTGGTACAGTCACTGAAGTCAATCCGGAACTTTTGGAAAATCCAGCTCTTATTAACATCAAGGCTGAAACCACATGGATTTGTAAAATTTCAAATATTGTTGAAACAAAAGCTCTATTATCTAGAGAAGATTACGATAAACTCGATAAGGAATAATATAATGAGCTACGTTGTTTCTACAAAAGAAGAACAAGCTCAAATGCTCAAAGACATTGGTTTAAAAAATAGTGATGAATTGTTTAAAGATGTACCAGTGTCTGTTCTTTTAAAAACTCCTTTAGAAATGCCTAAAGGAGTTAGTGAGTTTGAGGTATTGAGAGATATAGAAAAAATTGCATCTAAAAATAGAATGTTTGATTCTACCTTTAGAGGTGCAGGTTGCTACAATCATTTGATTCCAGAGGTTGTAAAACACCTTTCTAGTTTGAATGGATTTGTAACCTCTTATACACCTTATCAAGCTGAAATATCACAGGGAAGTTTGCAAGCAATATTTGAATATCAAACTGAAATATGTGACTTGTTTGATATGGAAGTTTCTAATTCCTCTGTATATGATGGTGGATCTGCTGCTGGTGAATCAATGATTATGACCCTTTCTAAAAAGACTCATAGATTTCTTGTAGCAAAATCAGTGAATCCAAATGTAAAAGAAGTATTAAAAACATATGCTTTTGCAGAAGATATTGAAATAGTTGAGATAGCATCAAAGAATGGATTGGTAGACCTTGAAGATTTGAAGGAAAAAATAACTGATGATACAGCTGGTTTTTTTGTTCAAAGTCCAAACTTCTATGGTCTGTTTGAAAATCTAAAAGATATTGTTAAAATTTCTCATGAGAATAAAATCCAAGTGGTTGCATCAGTAAATCCATTAACAGCACCTCTTTTAAAAACACCAGGTTCTCTTGGTGTCGATATTGTCTGTGGTGATGGTCAGCCTCTAGGTTTGGACAGAGCTTTTGGTGGTCCTTATGTGGGGTTTTTAGCCACCTGCAATAAAAATGTGAGAAAGATGCCTGGTAGAATTGTTGGTCAAACAGTCGATGAAGATGGAAAACGTTCATTTGTTTTAACTCTTCAAGCAAGAGAGCAACATATTAGAAGAGAGAAGGCTTCTTCAAGTATCTGTTCCAACCAAGCTTTAGCGGCTCTTAGATGTGCAATGTACATGGGGGCAATGGGTAAAACAGGGTTGAATGAGGTTGCAAGTCAATGCATGAGTAAATCTCATTATGCTTCAAGCATAATAAACAACATGGAAGGATATAATTTGATGTATGATGGTGAATTCTTTGATGAATTTGTCATAAATACTCAATATGATATTGATGAAATCAATAGGCGACTTAAAAAAGATAATATTGAGGGACCTTTAAAAATTGGTAAGAACTCAATGCTTGTTTGTATAACTGAAGCTACAACAAAAGATGAAATTGATAAATTTATTTCAATATTAAAGGAGGTATCAAAATGGAGCTAATATTTGAAAAATCTGTGGATGGCCATAGATGCACCTTGCTTCCAAAACTTGATGTTCCCCTATATGAAATGGATAAATCTTTAGTGCGTGATACATCATTTGATTTACCGGAAATTGCTGAGATAGATTTAGTAAGACATTATACAAATCTTTCGAAGGAGACCTTTGGTGTAGATAATGGGTTCTATCCTTTGGGATCGTGTACCATGAAATATAATCCAAAGCTAAATGAAACATGTGCAGTCTTGAAGGGCTATACAAACATAAGTCCTCAAAGTGATGAGGAAGATGTCCAAGGTGCAATGCAGATCCTTTATGAAAGTGAGAAGGCCTTGTGTACAGTAACAGGAATGGATTACATGAGCTTTCAGCCTGGAGCAGGTGCTCATGGTGAATTCAGTGGATTGCTGTTAATTAAGAAATATCATGCAATAAGAGGCGACACAAAGAGAAATAAAATCATTGTTCCAGATAGTGCTCATGGAACAAATCCAGCAAGTGCTGCAATGAATGGTTTTGAGGTTGTAACAATTGTTAGCAAGGATGGTATTGTCGATTTGGATGAGCTTGATAAGGTTCTTGATGATACTGTTGCAGGTTTGATGCTTACCAATCCTAATACCTTAGGTTTGTATGATAAGGGTATTTTAGAAATAACAAAGAGAGTTCATGAATGTGGTGGTCTTTGTTACTATGATGGTGCAAACATGAATGCAATCATGGGAATTTGCAAACCTGGTGCTATGGGATTTGACTGCATACATTTAAATCTTCATAAGACCTTTTCAACTCCTCATGGAGGAGGTGGACCTGGTATAGGAGCTAGTGGTTGCAAGGAATTCTTATATCCCTATCTAATGAATCCAAGAGTTATAAAGACTCAAGAAGGCTACAGATATGAAAGTAGCAAAGACAGTGTGGGAAGGGTAACCTCCTTTAATGGTAACTTCCTTATCCTTGTAAGAACTCTGGCTTATTTAAAGCATCTAGGATGTGATGGCTTGAGAGAAGCGAGCATCAATGCGGTATTGAATGCAAACTACATGAGAGTTCAGCTACAGGATACCTTTGATGTTGCTTATAATAGAATCTGCATGCATGAATTTGTATTGGACTTAAGCAGCTATGCACATAAATATAATGTGAGGGCAATAGATGTATGCAAGCGAATGATAGATTTTGATATGCATCCACCAACGATGTATTTCCCATTAATTGTTCATGAAGCTTTGATGTTTGAACCAACGGAAACTGAAGGAAAGCAAACCTTGGATAAGGTTATTGAAATTCTAAAAAAAATAGCTGAAGAAGCTAAATCTGGTGAGGTTGATTTAACAAAGGCACCATTTACAACTTCGTATAAAAGAATGGATGAGGTAATGGCAGCTCGTCATCCGATTCTTAAATACAAGAGAGGTTAATGTGGAATTAAAGAAAATTGTATTTTATGAAAGTGAGTCATTTAATCCATATTTAAATCTTGCTATGGAAGAAAAACTATTGGACAGCGCAGAACCTGATTCTCTATATTTCTATCTATGGCAAAATAAGAACACTGTGGTTATTGGCAAAAATCAATGTGCATCAGATGAATGCAATTTAACTTTAATGAAAAAAGATAAGATAACACTTGCTCGTCGCTCTTCTGGGGGAGGAGCAGTTTATCATGATCTGGGAAACCTTAATTTTACCTTCATTGCACCAAATAAATTCTTTGATAAAAGACTTCAGCTTGAGGTTGTTCAGAAGGCCTTAGGTGAATTTAATCTTAAAAGTAACTTCAGTGGAAGAAATGATTTACTACTTGATGGTTATAAAATCAGTGGTCAGGCTTATCTTGAAAGAGGTGAGTATTCATTGCATCACGGAACACTCCTTGTTGATGTAGATATTGATGCTCTTGGAAAGTATCTAAAACTGGATGAAGCGAAACTTAAAACTCATGGTGTAAAAAGTCATAAACAAAGAGTTAAAAATATAAATAGTTTTGACAATCGGGTAACAGTTGATTCAATTAAAGATGCTTTGAAAAAAGCAGTATGTGAGATATATGAGCTTCCAATGGTTGAAGGTGAACTTATCAATGCTGATTTTCAAAAGTATGGTTCAAGGGAATGGCTTTATAGATTATCCTTCAGGGGAATACGATTAAGAGCTAGATTTGATTATGGCTTGATTGATATCCACATGCAAATCATAAAAGACAAAATTGAAAATGTTATTGTTAACAGTGATTTAATGAATGTATCACTGATTGATGAAATCAAGCAGCAGCTTGAGGGTAGTCTGTTTGATGAGGAACTGGTTGAATCCTTCACATTGAGTGATGAAATTATTGCAGCTGATATCAAAGAAATGATTAGCAACAAGCTACGTATGACTTAATAAATTATATTCTTTGATGGACGGTTTTAATCAAAGTAAAAAATGCCTAAAAGAACATATCTGTCAGCTCATTTGCCTGCATGTTTTTTAGATATTTTTCAATATGTATTTCATTTAACTTGTCTTTAATATTTTTTCTTAAATACACAGTACCCTCAAGGACTTTTGCTACTTTTGAAATATCTCTAGTATCAAGAAAATCACCGCTAAAATTACAGCTTTTTATAAATCCATTTTCGACATCTAGATAAACTTTCAAGGTGCCAAATGAAAATTTCTTCTCACTTGTAAAATTAGACTTTGGAGATTCTCCATAAACCCAAGCATATGAGGAATATTTATCTTTAGCCAGTTTTTCTACTTTTTGTAAAAACATATCATCAAGAAAAAGTTCCTGGGATTCTTTACCACAGTATTCTTCTATTATTTTTTTCTCCAGCGTTTGTATGTTTATATCAGCTGATGTTACGTCAGAAATATTGGCAACTCTGGATCTTACTGATTTAATTCCCTTCGATTGTAATTTACTTTTTGAAACTTTTAAAGCAGCTGAAAGAACTGATAAATCTGAGTTTATTAGAAGTGTTCCATGATGAAGAACTCTATTACCTGATAGCATCTGAGCATTACCTGATATCTTAGCACCATTGACCACAAGGTCATTTCTTCCCTGCAGGGTTGCTTCAATTTTAAAATATTTAAGAGCTCTTATAACTGGTTCTAGAAAAGAAGAATATTCATAAAATTCATCTTCTTTAATATCAACTATAACAGAAAAATTAAGATTTCCAAGATCATGATAAACAGCTCCACCGCCTGTTCCTCTTCTCACGACATTTATATTTTGTCTTTCGACTTCTGCTGCATTAATTTCTTCAAATGTATTCTGGTTTTTACCAACAACAATTGTATTATCATTTTGCCATAAATAGAGGATGGAGCCTTCTACGTTTCTGAAAAGAACTTCTTCTAAGGCAAGATTATGATAGGGATTGTTTGAATTACTTGTTATATATTTCATATATTTATAGAAATGAGGACAAGTTTGTCCTCATTTGTTTACCTCTTTATTTTATGTAAAAATTACACATAGTTTATTTTACAATTGCGACCATTGCATCAACATCTGCTGTAGCGCCTTTGTATACTATTATATCAACAATTCTGCAATCTTTAGGAGCTACTATTTCACCTGTTGTTTTATTTGCTTCAATGGTACAAAGAAGTTCTCCTTTTTTTACAGAATCTCCCTCTTTTACCTTCCATGAAGATATGGTTCCCATTTCCATCATGTTGTTTAGCTTTGGCATTTTAAGTTCTAATTCACCTTCAGGTAAAATTATACACACAATGGTTCCAACTTCTACTGTTTCACACTGCTGGTCTCTAACTTCCATAATTTTACCATCAATTGGAGCTATTATTTCACCAGCTGCTTTATTTGCTTCAACATTACAAAGTATATCACCTTTTTTAACATGATTTCCAACTTCAAAATTCCATTCACAAATACGTCCTACTGTCATTAAATCATTTAATTTAGGCATTCTGATTTTTCCAGCATCAATGCTAGGATTTGTTTTTTCTTCAATTTGTATATTACACTTTGGATGGGAATGAATGGACTTTTCCTCTACATCCATTATTGCTTCACTGAAGGTTTCAATCAACGTTGGATGCGCATGGATAGTTTCAATTAAATCATCGACTGTAAGTCCTGCTGTCATAGCTGTGGATGCTTCATGGATTAAATCAGATGCATGTGGCCCGCAGATATTTACACCTAGAAGTTTACCTTCCATATCAGCAATAACCTTTACAAGACCGTCTGTCTCACCAAGAGTCATGGCCTTACCATTTGCTGCAAAGGAGAATCTACCAACACGGTATTTTAATTTTTTTTCTTTAGCATACTCTTCGGAAATACCACATGTAGCAATTTCAGGGAATGCAAATACACAATCAGGTACGGGGGTCATTGGTTTAGCATCGGTATGATTGATGATTGATTCTACTAGTTTAACTCCGTTTGTGCTTGCAACATGCGCTAGCATCTGGTTTCCAATAACATCACCAATAGCATATATGCCATCAACATTTGTCTTGTAATTTTTATCGACCATTACAAAGCCACATTTATCAGTTTTGACACCAGATGCTTCAATATTAAGACCTACAGTATTTGCTATTCGTCCTGCAGAAAGAAGGATTTCATCTACTTCAGTCCTTACTTCTTCTTCAGTTTTAAGATCTTTTGAAATTATTACAAGGCCATTATCTGTTTTCTCCAAACGTTGTGGTAATACACCTTCTACCATATTTATTCCTTGTTTTTTGAATGATTTCATGAATTCATATACAGTTTCTTTGTCTAATTTACGCATAACTCTGTCATATTTTACTACAACATAAACATCAGAACCAAAGGAATTAAATATGTTAGCAAATTCTGTACCTACAGTTCCGGCACCGATTATTCCAAGTCTTTTAGGAATGTGGTCGATTTTAAGAAGTTCATCGGTGGTCATTACTCCAGGTAGATCACTTCCTGGAATGGAAAGTCTTCGAGGGGAAGAACCTGTAGCAATTACTATATGGTTGGCAGTAATTTCTTCTGTAGAACCTGAATTTAAAGCTACTTTAACAGTTTTTTTATCT
>CAYWGU010000062.1:0-17416 GCA_964457975.1 uncultured Spirochaetaceae bacterium
ATATCCTTCCTCATTTAGGCCAAGAACAAGCTAAAAAAACATTAGCAGATGCAATAAAGGGTGAAGATCTTGATATCTTAATTGGTCTAGCACCAAAAGCAGATAAAGATGCAAAGAAAGAAGATATAGTATCTGGCAAAGATTTACTTGTTAAATTAATTGAAAGGAAATATGGCTTTAAAGAGGATGATTTCCTTTCCGCCGAACTTGAAGTTGTCCCAGCTGGTAAAGCAAGAATTGCAGGTCTTGATGGATCAATGATTTTAGCTTATGGACATGATGATAGATCTTGTGCATATACATCTTTAATTGCTCTTCTTGAATCAAATGAAACACCAAAAAGAACATCTTTATGTCTCTTAGCAGATAAAGAGGAAATTGGTAGCGTTGGTGCTACTGGTATGAATTCTAATTTCCTCGAAAATGCAACAAGTGAGATTATTGAAGCACTTTGTGGTTTTAATGAATTAACCCTTAAAAGAGCACTACGAAACTCAAAGATGCTATCATCAGATGTTTCTGCAGCATTCGACCCACTCAACGCTCAATTATTTGATAAAAAGAACTCTGCACAACTAAATTATGGTATAGCATTCAACAAATACACAGGTTCCCGCGGAAAATCAGGCTCCAATGATGCAAATCCAGAATTCATAGCACAAATTAGAAATATTTTAGATAACAAAAACATTAGCTATCAATTTGCTGAACTCGGGAAGGTTGATCAAGGTGGTGGTGGAACAATTGCTTACATGTGTGCAAAATATGGAATGGATGTAATCGATAGTGGTGTCCCTGTATTATCAATGCATGCCCCTTGGGAAACCATAGCTGTTTATGACCTTGAATGTGCACTTGAAACATATAAAGAATTCCTAAACATAGATTAATAAATCTATAAAACATAAAAGGGGAAATCATCCGATTTCCCCTTTTGTTTAATACAATATAAAAAATATGAAAAAAATAATCACAATAATAACCCTCTTTCTCATAGTTAGCACACAAACATTTGCAACGTATTATTATCAAGGAAAACTTAATAATAAAGAAAATGAAATGTATAAAATGGTAGCAACTAGCCTACTCAAAGAAGAAAACGTAATAGAAATTGATACAACATTAAATCAAGATCAAATTAAAAAAGTGAATGATGCTATATTCAATGACCTTCCACAACTATTTTATGTAGAACAAGGCTATAATTACAAATGGACAGAAAAACCTGATGGAACAATCATAACTTCCAAACTGGTTTATAACTTCAAAACCTACAAAAAAGGAATTCATGCCACAAGAGCAGAAGTTCACAGGAGGGTAACTGAATTTATTAATACATTGGAAAAGCTTGAAACAGATGCACAAAAAGTTACTGTTATGTACAAGTATTTTGCACTTTCACGAAATTATGATATATCACTTAAGAATGATCAAAGTTGTTATTCTGTCCTCATTGATAAAAAAGGTGTATGTGCATCATATGCTCGAGCATTTCAATACATAATGATGTACAGTGGAATAAAATGCATTTATGTTACCGGAACAATGGATGAATTAGCCCATGCTTGGAACATGGTCAAAATTAAAGACAAATGGTACAATGTAGACGTTACAAATGGGAACACTGGATTTGATGATTATGTAACCTATCAATATCTTTTAATTCCAACAAAATCTATTATGAAAACAATTAAAATTGATAATATAAATAATATTCCCTTTGCTTATAGTGAGGAGTACAACTACTACAAAAACAATGATCTTTACATTAAGTCTTTTTCAGAAATAAAAATTTCTAACAGGGTTAAAAAGTCCTCAATTAATGGAGAAAATGGAATTACTTTTGAAGCAGCAAATGCCTCAATTTTAGCTAAAATAAAAGAATATTTAATAATTAATCAAGCAATATTTCCTTTGATAGATAAAAAATCTATTACCTACACAATAAATCAAGACAGACTACTTATAACAATTCATTTTTAAATTTTTACAATATTATCAAATATCATTTGTTTAAAAATTCTATTTTATAAATTTAAGATCGATTGTTAAATATCATAGTAAGATTTTTTACTGTCCATAAATTATTCAATCTAATTAAGCTTGGTATAATGAGAAGTGTGTGTGTTTTCTAATTATACCAACTCATAAAATTGAAATATTATCCTCAATGATTTATTAAAAGAACGTAAAAAAGTTATCAATGAGGAGTCAATGCTCTTTAAACCATTAAAAAGGATAAAATGATAAAAACGATACCCTTTTAAGAAAAAAGAAGGTGGCGTTTTTTAGTAGTTTGTTATATTATATTAGAAAGACACTATTATTTTATAAAAGGGAATCAATGAAAAGTTTACACACCGAAGGATTTACACAAAACAGAGAATTATCATGGTTAAGATTTAATCAAAGGGTACTTGAAGAGGGAATGGATGAAACTGTTCCTTTGTTAGAGCGTCTAAAATTTATATCCATATTTAATTCCAACCTTGATGAATTCTTCATGATTCGTGTAGGATCCCTTTTTGATATGATGGAATATAATGAAACAACTGTTGATACAAAATCAGGAATGAATTATAAAGAGCAATTAATTGCCATCTATGAAACTGTACGAAATTTATACAAACTAAAAGAAAAAACGTACTTTGAAGTTTCCGCTCAATTGAAACTTCATCACATTGAAATTGCTTTATATGAGAATCTATCAAAAAGTGAAAAAGCTTTTGTAAAAACATATTATGACAATACAATTTTTCCAATACTTTCTCCTCAAATTGTTGATTCACATCATCCATTTCCCCATTTAAGCAGCAAGGTACTCCACATAGGAGCAATGCTACGTAATAATAAAAATGAATTATTTTCTGTTATAGCTGTTCCTACCACACTTCCTTCAATGTTATTTTTACCCAACAGCAATGGACTTCGTTGCATCAGCATTGATAATATAATTTATCATTATTATGATGATATTTTTTCAATGTATGAGGTACACGACAAGGTAATCTTCCGAGTTACCCGTAATGGTGATATAAGTGTTGATGATGAAGCCTTTGAAATTGAAAACGATTTTAGAATACAGATGAAAAAACTTCTACAACGACGGAAACACCTTGCTGTTGTTAGACTTGAATTGTCTAGAAATATAGCAGGTAGCCTCCTTGAATTCTTAAAGGATAAGTTGTCACTAACCGATATGCAAATATACGTAACATCAGCTCCTTTTGAGTTAAAGTTCTCATTTAATTATGCATCAAAGCTTAAAAGCGAATCAGTAAAAAAAGCACTATGTTACACGCCTTTTATCCCTCAACAATGTTCAAGCGTAACTATTGAACATAGTATGATTGAGCAAATTAAAAATAAAGATTTACTTCTCTCTTATCCTTATGAAAGCATGGAACCATATCTGAAGCTAGTCAAAGAAGCTGCAAACTCACCAAAAGTGGTATCTATAAAAATTACAATTTATAGACTTGCAAACCAAGCAAAACTAGTTGAATATCTATGCCATGCTGCAGAAAATGGCAAGGATGTTGTAGTATTAATTGAACTTCGCGCAAGATTTGATGAGCAAAATAACATTGACTGGTCTCAACGACTTGAATCCGCTGGATGCAAGGTTTCTTATGGATTTGAAGGCTTTAAAGTTCACTCAAAGATAACTTTGATAACAATTCAAGAAAAAGGAGTTACAGCATATATCACACAGGTTGGAACGGGTAATTACAATGAGGTAACTGCAAAAACATATACAGATTTATCTTTAATCACATCAAAAGATGAAATTGGTCGTGATGCAACTCTCTTCTTCAAAAATATGGCAATTGGAAATCTTGCTGGTAAATATGAAAATCTTCTTATAGCACCTATTAGCTTGAAGCCTACAATATTAAACCTAATAGACAAACAGATATCAAAAGGAAGTGATGGATTAATTATGATAAAAATCAATTCATTGACTGATGTTGATATTATAGAAAGATTAAAACTTGCATCATGCAACAAGGTTAAAGTCACGATGATAATTAGAGGTATATGTTGCATTGTACCAGGTGTTAAGGGTAAAACAGAAAACATTGAAATAAGATCAATTGTAGGAAGATATCTTGAACACTCAAGAATATATTGCTTTGGCCATGATTCACATGAAAAACTATTTATTTCATCTGCTGACTTCATGACACGTAACACTGAAAGAAGAGTTGAAATTGCTTGCCCAATTACTGATAAAGAGGCTATCAAGCAGCTTCATCATATATTAAATTTGTGTTTATTAGATAATACAAAATCTAGAATATTGATGAACAATGGAGAATACAAGAAAAACAGCAATGAAGCAGAAAACAGAATTAGTTGCCAAAAGCAGTTGATGAATGAAGCAAACTTAACATCAAATTGCCCTAAGAAAAAACAAAAAAGAAGCATCTTTCGATGGTTTAAAAAGAAATTTTAGAAGCTCCTATTTAATTGTCATTGCAACTAAAGCCCCATCAACATCAAAAACAAATGTGATAATACGTCTATCAAGACATCTAATAGCTATTTGGGTTTCACTTTTACTTACAATTGGAGCTAAGAAATAATAAGGTACGTTAAGTGGAAGAATGCTTGCCAGTTGAGAACTGTAACTTTTTGAAAAGCCATAAAGATTATCATCAGATACATAATTTTCAATCCAAGAAGGAGAAAATTCCTCATCAAGAGACTTTTCAATTTTCATCATTAAATCGGATTTATTTTCACTAATAATCTTTCCAAGATCATTATCACTTGCTTCAATTCCTTTTGAAAGTTCACTTGAAAAGGTGAATGAAGCACTGAAAATCGGCATGCTTACAAATAATAACAATAATGCAAATTGACTCATTCTTTTCATAGTATTAAATGTAGCGTAAAATGTTTTGCAATTCAATAGACACAATGACATATTCTTATTATAAAGATTACAGAAACAAGGACATTAAAATGACTCAAGCAAATAGAAATAAAATAATAATTCATCTTGATAAAGAATATAATCAAACTCTTAGAGATCCTTTATGGAAGGATATAAAATTATCAGCCTCTTTGATGAATATTTATAAAACCAAAGAAGTTCAAAAACTATCAAGAATTAAGCAGTTAGGTCCAACATATCTAATTTACCCAGGTGCAGTTCACACTCGCCTTTTGCATAGTCTTGGAGTATATCATCTATCAAGAATCATAATAATATCACTTCTAACAAGAGGTCTGGGACGAGATCTTACACTAGAGGGTATTGAAGATTTTTTATGTGCATCACTTCTTCATGATATAGGACATTTTCCCTATGCTCATTCCCTAAAAGAATTACCATTAGTTGATCATGAAGTACTGGCAACCTATACAATAAAAGGAAACACAGATTTAAATAAAGTTTTAATTGATGAAAACTATAACATTAATCGAATCTGTGAAATTCTTGATGCAAGTTTAAAAACAGAGGACAAACAAACCCTATTTTTTAGATCCCTTTTATCTGGAGCATTAGATCCTGATAAACTTGATTACTTAAATAGAGATGCACTATTTTCTGGAGTTACTTATGGAATTCAAGATAGTAGCTATATAATATCACACCTAACAATAATGCATGGCAAGGCTGCACTTCAGGCAAAAGCTGAATTATCACTGGAACATTTATTGTTTTCAAAATATCAAATGTACAAAACAGTTTACTGGCACGAAGTAACAAGGTGCGCTACGGCAATGATTAAAAAGGCTCTTATTTCCTGTTTAATTGATGGAACATTATATCCAGAAGAACTGTATAACAATGATGATTATACTTTTGAAGCTCTAAGTGAAAAGAATCCAGATAAATTAAATAATATAATCCGTGTTCGAAACAATGATTTATTATCTACAAAATATGTAAAATCATTTAGCGAAGATGATAATTTTGATTCATTTTCAAAACCTCTTGAAAATAGATGTATTATGGAAAAGAAACTATATGATTTATTAAAAATAAATCATCCATCTTTAAGAGAAGATGAAATCATTATTGATATTCCAGAACCAATATCATTTGAATCCGATATTCTTCTAACCTTCAATGATAATAGCTGTGTAAAGTTTGTAGACCACAACGAGCTATTTACAAAAGAAGTCAGAGATAATTTTAAAAAAACTCTTAGAAAAACAAGAATTTTCACAATAAGTGAAATAGATGAAAAAGAAATAATTGAGGCAATATACAATGTCAGATACTAAAAAACTACCATATGCTGAATTAATTGATGGAAAAATTCCACCATGGATTAGACGTTTCATAAAACAAACAGGTCGAAGCATAAATAAATTTGAGATGATAAAAGATAAAGAAACTGTTCTTTTAAGTATAAGTGGAGGAAAGGACTCTTTAGCCCTTGCCTTAGCTCTATCTCTTAGAAGAAAATGGCTTCCAATAAACTATAATTTAAAAGCAATAATGATAAATTGGATAGAGCATCCTATAAGTGAAGAATCAAAAAAAGAATTACATGTTTTTTTTGATAGACTTGATATAGATCTTCTTATTGTTGATGAGCCACAATACTCAACATCATTTAAAGACGTATTTAACTGCTACCTCTGCTCTCGTAATCGTCGCCGTGTAATATTTAATTATGCAAGAGACAATCATATTGGTTTAATTGCAATGGGGCATCATTTAGATGATCTTGTTGAAACAACCTTGATCAATACCTGCTTTAGAGGAAAGTTTTCAACGATGCTTCCAATACAGGAATTCTTTTCAGGTAGCATTCATATCATAAGACCGATGATTGAAGTAAGAGAAAATGTTATTAAAAGAATTGCTGCCGCATATGATATTCCAGCAGTAAAACCTGTTTGTCCCTATGATCAAACAAACATAAGATCTAAGTTAAAACCCATTATAAGAGAGTTATCTCATATAGATAATTTAACAAGGGAACACATTTTTAAAGCTCATGATTTTTCATATAGAATTCCTCGTGAAAAAGAAATTGACATAAATGATACAAATAAGTAATAATTTTATTAAAACCATCATTTTTTCATAGAATTAATAGTTAACTCAATAAAATCTTCTTATATTGAAACTATTCAACTTTATTATTGTTATTACAATTGAGTAATACTTAAATTATTATCAGATAGGATTTGTTTACATGAAAATAAAGAAAACAATTTTAGCATTATCGCTTTTATTTATATTAATCACACCAATATTTGCCTCCGCAGGAATGGATATAGCAATAACATATGAATCATCCATTGAAAATACTCAAGGTGAATCTATTGCTAATCCTTTTCCTTTCTCCTCCATTCTTTTACCTCATTACAAGAATGGAAAATTTATGATGGAATTAAGATTACCCTTATCCTTTGGCTTCAAAGAAGAAAATAAAGATTCATTTGCAAATCTTGATTTATCAGTTTATAAACCAATTGAAAAATTAGAGACTGATACCAAAACTCAGTTTATTTCAAAAAACATAAGCCACTACTTAGAATTAATTAACTACATCCAATACGGATACGATTGGCAAGACTTCAACATTAGATTTGGGAAAATAAGTAACTCCACAATCGGAGATGGTGCGCTTGTTTATCATTATAGAGATTTATCAGTTGCATCCTATGATACTCGTCCAGGTCTAAAGTTAAAATTAGACGGCAAGTACTTCAAGCTAGATTTTTTAGGAATAGAAGCAATTACAAATGATTTATTTGCACCTGATTTCTATGGTGGAAGAGTTTATGTAAAACCCTTTTATTTTACAAAAACACCAATTCTTAATGATTCAGAACTAGGTTTTACTGTAATAACCTACAATGCTTCCCTATATGATAAGGTTGATGATTCATCTGTATTTTCTAATGAAATTTACCACTCTGTTGCATTAGACTTAAATATTCCTTTGATAACAGTGGATAATTACAGCATGATTTTTTATTACGATATGATAAATGCAAAGAATTTTAGCACCAATGCAAGTGACGATTTATTTATAGCAGAGGATAGCAGATCTATTAGTTGGAGAGCAGGTATTAAAGGACGATATTTATCAGCTCTTTCTTATAATGCCTATTTTCAATCTTATATTGATAAAAACTGTGAGAATACAGATAATTCTTTGATGAGTGATGTAAATCAAATGATTAATAAGACAATTTTTCCATCACTTGCAGGAAATTATAAAATTTATGGTGAAACAGGATATTACACCACAAATGGTGATGAATATTTCATAATTGATAGTTTATTTAATTTTGAAAATAACAATTTAATAAATTATTCTGTTGGTTCAAAACTTAAAAGCTCCAAATCTATACTTATGTTAAACAACATTAGTTTATCAGTAGAAAAATCGTATAATAGTGAAGAAGGTTCCAGTACAATTAAAGAAAGTTTTATTGAAGGTTTATATTCTGCAAAAAATGTTGCATTCTCAATACAATCAGATGTACAATATGGTGTAAATGTATTTAATGTAGGTTTATCTCTAAAGTCAGATGATGATGGCAAATTTAATCCTACCTACAAATTAGGATTTAGGATATCTCTATTTTAATGGAGTTAAAGGGGAACTATGAAAAACGTATTCAAAAAAAGAATAATTAGTTTAATTATTTTAAGTGTGGTAATTGCTGGAGGGATATTTGCTAAAACATCCATTGCATTAAATGCAGGATCAATTAACAGTATATTTTTCTACAACCAAAACGGTGTATTGGTTAATAACATTACTTCTTCTTACATTAATGTAAACGATACATTGGTATTAAAATCAACAAATAACAAAGCTGTATTTACTTATAAATATGGTAAAATTGTGCTTGATAAAGAATCCATCTTGGTAATCAAGGAAAAGAATTTAAACTTTACATTTTATCTTGTTGATGGTACAGCTGAAATTAGTTCCAAAGCTACTTCTTTAAATAAGGTAAGTGTTATTACACCTGTTACTAGTTATTCATTTACTGGTGTAGGTGAAATCAAGGTTATAAGTACGAAACAAACAGAAGCTGTTAAAGTTTATTCTGGCATAACCACTGTTTATAATAGTATAACAGGTAAGACCTATAATATTCATGAAAATAATAAAATGGACCTTAACACTCCAAAGCTTATTGCTATTAATGAACTTGACAAAAAAGATTCAAGAGAAGCCTTTGTAAATGAAACATTCCCTTATGGAGTCAAAGCTATTGCAAAAAGTGATGATGATGTTGATCAATATGTATTAAACATCCTAGCGACAGGTAATGGTCAAGGTAATGTGAACTTACTTAATTTTGCAACTTTCAAGGGAATCTTGGATGAAGCGGATATTAAAAATGAAAAATATCTATTAATTGATGCTGGTAATACCCTATCTGGTTCCGTCTATGTTAACCAAGATAAAGGTGAAACTGCATCTAAAATACTAGAAAAGGTTGGTTATGATGTGTTTGTTCCTGGTAGCTATGACTTTGCTTATGGTTATAAACAGCTACAAAAGCTAGATAACGAAAGCAATGTTACATTCCTTAGTTCTAATGCATTAACAAGTAATGATTATAGTATTCTAACCCCTTATCAATTGTATGCTTTTAATGATTTAAGGATTGCCGTAGTAGGACTTTCAAATCCATCTGAATTAACAAAACTAGATAACCTAAAATTCAGCTCTAAAATTATAATTGATAATGCGCAAGCTGCCATTGATACTGCAAGGCAGTATGTTGATTTGGTAATCCTTGCAACAAACTACAGTGATAAAAACATCAACAGTAGGGTAATTGCAAAAAATATTAAAGGAATTGATTTGATCATTGATGGATCAAGATCTATTGCAGGAATTTCTAAAGAAGGTGATACATATATTGTTTCAACAGGTGTTGGTTTCAATAAAATAATTGATACTCAAGTTTCTGTTTATAAAAACAATATAATTTCAATCAATCCTTTGATTATACATTCATCAAATGTAAGAATTGATAATAAAAATCAATTAGCTTCCTCTCTTGGAGTTTACAAATATACAAACAATGAAGAAATGAGTGATTTATTATCAAATGTATCTGTTAAAGATGGACTTTCAACTTATTTAATTTCACCTGAAGTTAATACAATGAGTTCAAGTTTAAAGTACGATGCTCCAAAGGTTCCAACTTTCTCAAAGTTTATTGTAAGAAAAGCTCAAGTTAATATTGATTCTGATTTAGTTTTATTGGATAAAAATACTGATAATTCAAGTGAAATTTCTGATATTAAAGCTGTTAAGACTGTTAATGATATAAAAGCAACATCTCCAATTTTTGTTTCAAATAAAATAGACGCAAAATATTTAAATGATCAAAAAGAAATAGTTAAAGTTGAAGAAGTTAAAAATAGTTTTGGTATAAAAGCCACAATAGAAGCTAACGCCACTACTGAAAACTTTGATTTTACAGATTATATAATACCAATAAAGGCATCAATTGTTCCTTATTTCAAGAGCAAAAATCTTGCATTGGCATTATATTTTGATGTAACTATGGAAGATGTTTTAGATGAAAATAAAAGAGACATTGAAAATTCGATTACTCCCTTCCCTGAAGCTGGAATTAGAAAAACATATCAGTATGCAATTAATTTTATTGATGAATTAAGTTTTAGTTCAGATAACAATAAGTTTAATTTTGAACTTAAAAAAGAAACCTTTGATTCCCCAATAAGAACTCCATTGGTTTACAGAAAACTGGGAAGTAAAGGATTAACATTTAGATCTAACTTTGAATATGATTCAGTAAATACTCAAGTATTCATAACTGATCCAACATTTGATTCTTATTACACTACAGTAGGTACTAAAGAACATGCAGGTATTATTGAAACCATATCACTTGTGGATAACAATCTTGTAATTCAAGCTGCAGGCCTTGCAAGTGGACAAAATGGAATAATAAATATGTTTCCTGTTTTATCTACTACCTATACATTCTTAAACAAACCTAACTTTAGCTTAGGATTTAATGTAAATGCAACATCACTAATTGAATTGCGACCTTCAATTAATTTTGATTCAATTCTAGGTAATTACTTCGTTGGTTCATCGTTAATTTTAAATTCTGATAATAATGTATTAGAAGCTGGTTTAAATTACCTAGCTACTGACGATGTAAATGCTTTTAATACCAACTTATTACACATGGAGTTTAATAGAAGGGACTTATTTTCCAGTTTAGAAAGCAATTCAGTAGTTCCATTTTTATCAATTGATAGTAAATTTAGCACCACAACAGCACACTTAGGATATTCATTACCATGGAATCTTACAAACAATCAATTTGAAAATGATCTTGCTGATTTCTCAATTGATTATGAATCAGATAAATTCAGTGCAGGCTTGTTCTTTATACAAAGTGATTTAATATATAATATTAAGAATTTCACAACATTAACTAATTTCTTATATTCAGATAATGTTGAATATGGAATCAATGCAACTTGGAAGATTAATGATATGGTATGCAGTGCTATGAAAGCTGGTGTCACATCTGTTACTGATAATCCATTGTATTTAAATTTATGCTTTACTTTTGATTTAGATAAAGAATTCTAAATCCTATAGAATGCATTACATCGGTTGGAATCATTTTGGTTCCAACCATTTTTTATATAATTTATTAAATATATAATGTCATGCAATAATAATAGGAAAAGTTATCTATATTATGATATAATTATTGATATGAGAATACATAAACTTAATAACCTAGTTGCTCAAAGGATAGCTGCAGGAGAGGTGATAGAACGTCCCTCCTCTGTTGTTCGCGAGCTTATCGATAATTCTATAGATTCTGGTGCAACATCAATCACGCTTCGTTTAAAAAATGGAGGGCTTGATGAAATTACATTAATTGATGATGGGAGCGGTATAAACAAAGAAGATCTTAAAATATGCACCTTGAGCCATACTACCAGCAAAGTAAACTCAATTGAAGATTTATACCATTTGACTACTCTTGGTTTTCGTGGAGAAGCGTTGTATTCAGTTGCAGCAATTTCAAAATTAACAATTGCAAGTAGTTACGAATTAGAACCTGCACACAAAATTATTATAGATAATGGTGAAATCTTTGATATTATTAAAGGTGGACCGGAAAAAGGGACCTTAATAAGTGTTGAAGACTTATTTGCAGAAATTCCTGCACGTAGAGAATTTTTAAAAAGACCGTCTACTGAAGCTTTAATGTGTAAAAATATATTGATTGAAAAATCACTAGCCTTTGAAAATATTGAATTTAGATATTACAATGATGATAAACTAATTACATTGATGCCTAAAGCTACAAGGCAAGTAAGAATACTTGAAGCTCTTTCAACACGTAAATTCAAAATTCAAACTAGTGATACTCTTATACTAAAAACGCAACAAGAAAGATTTAGCATATATGCTGTTGCTGCAAAACCATATATTCACAGATCTGATAGATCACATATAAAAATATATATAAACGGAAGAGCAATTGATAACTATGCTTTGATGCAAGCTGTAACAATGGGATATGGTGAAATGCTTCCTGGAGGAGCTTTCCCATACTGCTACTTATTTTTAACCATAGATCCAACTCTTATTGATATAAACATCCATCCTGCAAAAAAAGAAGCTAAAATCCGAATCCAAAGTGAGGTTCACCACTCCATTGTAATGATGATTAAAAATCAAATGATTAGAGATATTCCTCAATTTACAGATGAAGGAATACAAGAAGATTTACCACTTGAAACATTTAGCCCTCACGATGGGAATGAAGATCAAGATAAACTAAAACCAACCTGGGATAAAGTTGAAAATAATACTCCTCAAAATAACATAATTAATAATTTGAATGCCAAATATGATGTTGGTAAAAAGCATACCTCATATTTTAATCATAGAAACAACTCAACTTCTTCAATTGTAAATGACCAATTAAGAGCAGATAAACCAAACACACCCAATTGGTTTGAAACAGCTAAAAGAGTACTAAATGATCAAGATACCAAGACAAAAGAAGAACTTTCTCGAAAGCAATCAAACAATTCAACTCAAGAAAATGAGGAAACCAAATCATCACAGAAAGTTACTCCAACGAATAATTTTGTCGAGACACATGATTGGAAATACTTAGGACAGGCATTCAATCTATACTTAATTGTTGAAAAAGATAAAGAATTATTCCTTATAGATCAGCATGCCGCACATGAAAGAATTCAGTACGATAAGATTAAAAAAAGACAAGGAATACAAAAACTTCTTGTACCTCTTTCATTTGAAGTTGAAAGAGATGTTGATGATTATTTATTAACAAATGGTGATTTATATTCAAATATGGGAATAGAATTAAAAAGAGTTGATGTAATGCTATGGGAAATTCATTCTCTTCCAACTGTTTATAAAAATATAGAGGGAAAAATCATTAATTACATTACTCACAATACAGGTGATTTGATTAAAATTGAGACTGGTTTGTTTGCAATTATTGCATGCCATTCTGCAATACGACAAGGTGATAAAATAGATGATACTCTTGCAAAGCAAATAATTGAAGAAGTATTTAAAATGAAAGAACCATGTTGCCCTCATGGAAGAACATTTTTAATTCGTTTTGAAAAATCAGAGCTTGATAAGGCTGTTGGAAGAACTGTATAGGATTCTGCAATAATTTATATTATTTGATTGTATATAAATTACAACTAAGCGTGCTATTGCTGATTTTCTTTGCTAAGAATATAGTATCACAACTTTTAAGATAAGAAGACTTGAAGAGGTAGTAATCAGTGCTAAAACCAAGATTAAGCTCTCTCTCTAGCAGAAGCTTTTTATCTTTATATAATCTTATAACATAATTTGCATCATCTGATTCATCCAATAAATCAAGATTCTCTAAATGAATTAGATCTATTGTAGTAATACTTGCAGAATCTATTATCAAAACCATATCATCAAGGACTGATAATTTTTCCTTAAGAGGCCTTATACTTATTTTTTGATTTATAATTGAATCATTAATAATTGTTCCATCTTCAAGAAAAATATCACAGTTAAAGGACTCCCCTAGCATCTTATCATTTGGAATGATCAAATTTTTAGCTCCAAAATACTGTGTATCATTATCCTCAAAACGTATTGGAGAAAATTTCCAATTAAATTGATTATTTGAAATTTTCATTTGATTTATTTTAACTGAATCTTTTGTAAAAGATGCACCATAAGATAAACTCATACCTGACGATACAAGCACTGCTTGATTAAAAACTGTAATAGGTATTATACCATCCACACTTTTTTCTGAACTCTTTTCATTTAAAATTTCAAACTTTTGAGTATTTGAAAAAGAATATTGAGATAAAACAAATTTCCCCTCCTCTTGATTACAAGAAGAGAGCAATATCAAAGCAACAAAAATTAAAAAAGTTAGAACTCTATTTTTCAGTTTCAATTCTTTCAATCTCATTTAGAAAAGATCTAACTGGATTTGCATAAGCATTTAAAGCATAACTTCTAATATTTTCTTCAACTCGAGAATACCTTTTTAAAAATTTTTGCTTATCAAATCCTACATATTTATCGACAAATTTATTTGTTCCTTCAAGATAGTCATATGCAAAATAGTTTGTAGGCCAAAGATGATACATCATATGTATCTGCTTGTCCAATTCTCTAGCAACTTCTTCATGGTCTTTATAAACTTTATCAGTTAAAGGTTTACCAATTGAAACATGAACACGACCTTTATATTTTCTAAGCCCTTTTACCATATTTATAAGATCTTCATATTTCTTCTTGCTATATTCACCATCATTCAAGAGTTTAATAATTTCTTCCTTGCTCTTATTTAAATCGCATGGATCATATTCATAGCTAATTGCAACAGGAACAATTCTTAATTTAGCAATCAAATCAGAAAAAGTAACATTTCCTTTTCTCATTGAAAGATAAAGCATTTTTATTATAGCAGAAGAAGTATTATCTATTCCATCTTTTGATCTACCACTCTTTTGAGCTACCCAGATACTTTTGTTCTTTTCAATTATTGTTTCACAGAAATATTTGCTAAGTCTTATTGATTCTTTGTATTTTTCTCTAATTGGAAGAGAACGTTTTACAACAATTCCTCCATTAATTCTAAACAAATACTCTGCTGCTTTTGACGCCATCAAGTTATCACCAAAAGCCATCTCACACATCTGTTTATCTGATTTAAAAAGAGCATAATCAAGTAATGCACAATCAAGCACAATATCTCGATGATTTGAAAAATATAGATAAGCATCATCATCGAGTAAATTTTCACTTCCTGAAAATGTTAATTGATCAATTGAACGATCCATAATAGCAGGTAATAAATACCCAATAGTAATTAATCGTTGATAATCATCATAATTATTAACCTTCTGCATTCTAATTAATATTTCTTTTGTTATTTTTTTAACATTTTCCATATAATCGGGTTTTTTAGCATCTAAAATTGTTCCGACTAAATTTCCTAAAATTTGAGGATACTTTGTTAAGTAATTAACAGCTTCTCTAGCACTTTCACCTTCAAGTGGTGCAATATCTGAATATTCTTCTAAATTCATTAATTAGATTCCTTTTTCATGTAAAGATTTAATATACTGTGTTCTTTCCCACAAAGTCGGATCGGCCATTCTTTCTTGCGCTAATTTGCCTTTAAAATCCTCGATATTCTTAAAACCTTTGCTATCCATCCAATCAGAAATTTCGGATTGGAATTGTTTTATAACCTCTAAACCATTTATCATCAGGGCAGAACATAATTCTACACTACTAGCACCAGCTAACAACATCTTAATGATAGTTGATCCATTATAAATTCCTGTAGTAGCACATAAATCACAATTAAGTTCTTCACTCATCAAGCCAATCCATCTTAAGGACTCATAATAATCATTTGCATTTGAAAGTGGATTACCAGGTTTCATACAAATCTTATTAATATCAATATCAGGGTTATAGAACTTATTAAATAATACAAGAGAATCAATTTTTAAATCATCAAATTTATGCATCATGCAGGATGGAGAAGAAAAGCTAGAACCAATCTTCAAACTTAATGGAAGATCAATTTCTTTTCTTGCAATCTTTGCAAAATTTACATACCTTTTTTCAATAGTTTTACTATCAACTTTCTTACTTGATCCAATCTCATAATGGTTAATCTCAATGGCATCTGCACCTACAACCTTGAACCTTGGAGCATATTCTTTAATCCATTCACCCATACCACTACCATTTAAAGAAGCAATTACAGGAATTGAAAGACTTTTTTTCGCATCTTCAATTAATGTCAAATAAGCATCAATTGCATGATCTTCAGTTGCACCTTTTAAAAATCCATAGGCATCTGAATGAGTTAAAAAAGCTTCATTTATTTCCATTGAAGCTTCAGCTTCTTTATCAACCTGTTCTTGGAATATTGATTTAATTACTACGGCGCCAACTCCTGCGTCTTCTAGTTTCTTTAAGCTATCTAGATTAGATGTAAGTGGTCCGCTTGCAGCAATTATTGGATTTTGTAATTTCAATCCCATATAATTTGTTTGTAAATTTGCCATGAAAATTACTCCATATTTTTGTATCGTTTTCATATTATACCACAAAATTAATAATGTGCCACCATATTTTCATAACAATATTATTTTTGATTGCAACTTATTATAGTTTATAGAATAGCTCAATACGTTACCTTTAATTAGAAATTATTTTACATTTTAACTATATTTGTATAAAAATTAGATATATAATCATATAGGGAGATTTAATATGAAAAAAACATTTCTCGTTACTGGATCTGATGGTCATTTAGGTTCTACTATTGTAAAACAATTATTACTCAAAGGTTGCAAAGTTAGAGGGTTAAGAATCAAAAACTCTATTTTACAAACCCCTGTTATAGAAGAAGTATATTATGGGGATGTAAGAGATTATAAAAGCATGAATGATTTTTTTAATTGTACTAATGCAGTTGTAATTCATACTGCAGGAATTGTTACTATATCTAAAAAAATGGATCAAAAAATATTTGACGTTAATGTTAAAGGCTGTATAAATGTAATGGAACATGCAAAAAAAATTAAGGCAAGGTATATATATATAAGTAGTGTTCATGCAATTAATGTAGAAGATTACATTACAGCAAACCATCAAGATAAGTACCCATTTAAAGTAGAAAGTAATTTCAAAAAAGATGTCTATTCAAAAACAAAAGCTATGGCTACCAATCTTGTAAGAAAAGCAGCAGAAGGTACAGATAAGATTGATATCAACATAGTATATCCTGCTGGCATATTAGGACCAGGTGATTATGGCAACAATCATTTAAATCTAGTAATAAAAGAATATATAAAAAGAAATATTACAACATACATTGATGGTGGTTATAA
>CAYWGU010000063.1:0-14178 GCA_964457975.1 uncultured Spirochaetaceae bacterium
GATGGGAAATCTTGTTAAGATGGAGATTGGACTTGCTCGTGGTAAAGCTCTTCATGATAAGAAAGATGCCATCAAAGAAAGAGATCTTCACAGGGATGCAAAAAGAGAAATAAAGAATTTAAATTATTAGATTTTAAATATATAATATACTCCACCTGAAATATAGATCATCATTTTATTTTGTCTGTAATTATTAGGTGGATTTTTTTTCAAATAGAAAGGATGTTGAATTGAAAGTACTTCATACAAGTGATTTACATATTGGAAAGCAATTATTAAAGCTTAAATTGAATGATATCCATAAAAGCTTTTTTGATTTTTTGATAGATACAATAAAAAAAAATAATGTCGATTTACTGTTAATTAGCGGTGATATTTTTGACAATAGAACCCCATCACCTACAGCTCAAACTCTTTTTTATGATTTTCTTGTAGATTTAATTAAAAAAACTAAAATAAAAGATGTTGTTATAATAAGTGGAAATCATGATTCAAAGATGATTGTATCTCTTGTAGCTCCTCTTTTAAATAAATTCAATATCCATGTGGTAACTTCAGCTAAAGTTGAAGAGGAACTATTAATTCTTACATTAAATGATAAATGCTATGCTCAGGTTCTAGCTGTTCCTTATTTAAATGATTCTGATTTAAGATCAAACTTTGAGAACAAGGATGCTAATGATCTTGAAAATGAAATAGAAGACGAATTAACTCAACACTTTGCAAAATGTGAAGCCTTGATTAAAGAAAAATGTGATCCATCTCTTCCAATAATAGGAATGGCTCATTTATTTACATCAGGTGGTTCTGTAAATATTGATAAAGGCGATGGAGTTCGAGATATTTATGTTGGAAAGTTAAATACACTACCTTCAAAGGTATTTCCTCCCTCTCTTGATTATTTAGCACTTGGTCACATCCACAAACCTCAAATAATAAACAAAGAAGAAAAGCTTACATACTGTGGTTCCCCCATACCTCTTGGATTTGGAGAGAGAGATGATAAAGGTGTTATTCTGCTCGATTTTGATAAAAAACAGTTCACCAAACAATTCATTAAAACTCCTTTATTCATCTCCCTTTTTCAAGCAAAGGGGGCAAGCTATGAAGAAATAATAAACAAAATAGATATCTTTGAAGCCTCTCTAACTGATGAGGTAAAAGAGCAAACAACATATCTTGAAATACTATATTCAGGTTTGAAAATTGATCCCTATTTAAGTGATAAATTAACAGAATATCTTTCAACTAAAGATAAGAAATATGAAATACTATCAGTAAAAATCGAGAATAAAACCTTGGTACTCAACAACACCAAGCAGGTAAAAGCACTTAGCATGCTAACGCCCAAGGAAATCTTCAATGAAATCATTAAAGACAAATTGGATGACAATGTAATAGCACTTTTTGATACAGTTATGGATGAATTAAATAACGAAGAAACGGAGATTTCACATGAGAATTAATAAACTAAAATTTAGCAATCTTAATTCATTGAAAGGTGAATTTGAAATTGATTTTACAGATAGCAAAATAATTGAAGATAACATATTTGCAATAACTGGAAAAACTGGCTCTGGTAAATCAACAATACTTGATGCAATAACTCTAGCTCTTTTTGCAAAGACAGCAAGAATTGAAAAGATTACAGGATCTAGCAATGAAATAATGAACCGTGATAGTGGATCTTGCTACAGCGAGGTAATATTTACTACCTCAAATAAGGAATATTCAGCACTCTTTTCACAACGTAAAGCTCGAAATAAAAAAGACGGAAACATCATTATGTACACCAGAGAGCTTAGAAACTACAGTGACAACAAACTAATTGCTTCAAATAAAACATTTGATGTTGAATTGATGTCTTTAATAAATTTAACATTTGACCAATTCTCACGTTCTGTTCTACTAGCTCAAGGTGATTTTAACAAATTCCTCATTGCAAAGGATGATGATAAAGCCAAAATTCTTGAACAGATAACAGGTACAGAAATCTATAGTAAAATTGGTATGAAAGTATATTCACACCACTCTCTTGAAAAGAAAAACCTTGAAATACTTGATGCTCAACTTGAAAGTCAAAACATATTAACTGAGGCTGAAAAGAAAAATATATTGGATGAAATAACTATCAATTCTAACAAAATTGCTGAAGTTAATGAGTTTAGAAAAACTAATACTGAAGAGCTTATTTATTACAGTACAAAAAACAATCTAGATAAAAAGAGATTAAATCTTTCCTCTGATTTTAATAAAAAAAATGATAACACTCCAATTTACAACTCCTATTTAAATAAGCTTGAATTAAACAAAAAGGCAAAACAACCATTAGAATTGTTAAATAAAATCAATTTAGATTCAAAATCTAAGGATAACCTATCAAATAACATCAATGAACTTGAAAAAGAATTGGTATCAATCAATGAAAAAATAAAACTTTTAAAAGATGATGAATACAATAGTAAAGCTGAATTAAAAATCAATGAAGATTCAAAATCAAAAACAATTGAAATTATAAAACAAGTTAGACCTATTGATAAGGAAATCAATGAACTTTCCATTAAAAAAGAACACCTTATTGATAAAATTAATGGCTTAAAGGTCGATTTTGAATCACTTTCAACAGATTCTAAAAATATAGCTGTGAAAATTAACAGTTTAAAAACATCAATAAAAAATTCTAAAGAATATCTTTCATCAAATATTGCTGATAAACTTCTAGTTGATAATTTCACAGAAATTGTTTCAAACAACAACATCCTTAAAACATCAACCAATCATAAATCCAATCTTGAAAATGAACTTAAAAATTTGAAATTAAACTTGGAAGATGAATCAAAGCTTCAAAAAGAGCTCTTTATAAATCTGGACGATACGAATAATTCAATTGAGTTAATTAAGACTCAACATTCATCCAATAAAACCCAAGAGGAATTGGATGTTAAAATCGAGTCTTTAAATGAAAGAAAAAGCTTCCTTTTTAGAACAAGCTTAACTCTTGAAACCTATATTGAAGATAAAAAAATACAGGAAGAGAAAACTAAAGAATTAACTAAAAAAAGTGAGCTTTATACCATAAGCAAGAAACAACTTGAGGAAATCTCAACTCTTTATGACAAATCAGATCTTGCTCTTAAGCGTGGTAAGGAACTCCTTAAACTCTCTTCATTTGCAAGTGAAATAAAAGATAACGTTCCCTGCCCACTTTGTGGATCAATTGACCATCCACATCCTATTAATATTGAAGAAAATCAATTAATAAGTGAAGAATCAAATGTAATTGAATTAAGAAAGTCTCTAGATATTTGTAATTTAACCGTAAGTTCTATTAATTCAGAAATCCAGATTCTTGAAGATAGAATAACACAGCTGAAAATCTCAATTAAAAAAAATATTTTAATTCTCTCAGAAACATTAAGCCAAGTTAATAGTTTCGAAGCTGCCTTCAACAAAAGCAAGACCCTAAATGAAAAATCAATACTTGAGGTTAAAGAGCAATTAAAATCACTTGAAAAGATTGAAAAGGATACTTCAATTCTTTTAGCAAAAAAAACAACTTTTGATGAGCGATTAAACTTTAATAATAAAAACATAGATAGCTTACAAAATTCAATTAAAGATATTACCAATAATATATTTGTGGCTGATGATAGCATAAAATCTATCAATGAATTTTTTGATGCCTTTAGATCTTTTAAAAGCATGAACAACAAGAACCTTGATGAAATTAAAAGAAATTTTACAAATCATCAAAACGTTGTTGAAAATAAGACAATTGAAGTATCAAGCCTTAAGAATCAAGGGATTAAAGTTCAATCTGAAATTGATAGCAAAATTGTTACACTAAAAGAAGTTGAAAAGAACCTTGAAGATGTTGGTATCCAATTAAATATATTAAATGATAATAGGTCTTCAATTTTTGGAAAAAAGAATTGTGATGATGAATTAAATTCTATCAATACTTTAATAAAGAAAAATAGCAATAAACTATTATCCTTTACAACTCAGTTAAATGAAGAAGATAAATCAAAATCCATAAAACTCACCAGACTAAAAATGAATCAGGATAATTATGAAATTTTAAATAATTTATTGATTGCTAGTAAAGAAGCTTTTGATACACTTCTAGCCAGCAATAACTTTAGCTGTATGGATGATTTACTCTCTGTAAAATTAGAAAATGTAGATATAAAAAACTATGAATCATTTATCAAAGGTTATGAAAACCTATGTGAAAGAATAAAAGCAATTGAAGATGATATTAAAAAGGATGAAAACTCCCTTAATAAGAGCAAACCCAAAAAAAGTTTTGATGATTGCCAAGCAGATAAAAAAAAGCTTGATAATGAGTATGATTTACTTCAACAAAGTAAGGGAAACCTTCAAGAAAAACTTGATACAGATTCGAAGAATGTTTCTAGAATTGGAAAAATTAAGGAAGAGAGAGAAAAACAATACCTTAAAAGTGAAAACTGGGCAAAACTTAATGCAGCTATTGGATCCAGTGATGGTAAGAAATTCAGAGGACTTGCTCAAGGAATTACTCTTGATTTCCTTTTAAACAATTCCAATAATAAGCTTTCTAATCTAACTGATAGGTATTCTCTTATTCGAAGTAATAATTCTAATGTTTCCACCCTTGATATTGATGTAATTGATCTTTATATGAATGGATTAACTAGATCTGTAAATAATCTTTCTGGTGGGGAGAAATTTCTTGTATCACTTTCACTTGCTCTTGGCTTATGTGAGCTTGTTAACTCCGATAATCCATCTGAAACTCTATTCCTTGATGAAGGTTTTGGAACTCTTGATGAGGATATGCTTGATAATGCATTGAACACTCTGATGATTTTAAGTGAGAAGGAAAACAAGCTAATTGGAATAATATCGCATGTACAGAAAGTTAAAGATGCAATAAACCATAAAATCATTATAGAGAAGAATGGGAATGGCTCTAGCAGCATTACAGGCGCTGGAGTTAAACAGTTATAATTAAAACAAATAGATTCTTATATAAGGTATTATAACTATCTTTGGATAAAACTTCTGGTACATACTTTCTCCAAATATGCTTGATAAATAATAAACAAAAAAATAGATAAAGCCTGGGAAACTCATCCTTCAAAAGATAAAAAATATTTTTGCGTTTTACCCTTTAGCTTAATATCATAAGGTTCAGTAATATTGTAACTGTTTTATATGATATTTTTTAAATTATATTAAAGGCTCATCACTTGAAATAATTCCTACTTCTTGTAAACTACTCCAAAAAATATTTGTAAATCCCAAACCTTCACTAACATTCAAGGCTGAATAAACTATTATTTTATAACTCTCACCAGTATTTAGATTTGAATAGCCAGAGGCTTCTCCATCCCAACTTTTAAAAAATTTATTTCCATTATACATTCTAAGGTCAATTTCATCTGATTTACTACTGCCTGTTGCTACAAAATGATCATCATTGGTCTGATCTAAAAGAAGTTTAAAATAGTTATCAGAACCTACTATTTCTTTATATTGAAATCCAAATGATGAATTATAAGTTGCATCAAAAGCAACAGTTGAGCCCAACTCAAGAGCATACATTGATGGACTTTGTTTATTAATTACAGAATTAGTATCAGCATTGAATATTTGAAATTTATTCATGGTATAGGTATTGTCATCATAAACAATTTCCATGACATCATCAGCACTTGATGAAATTTGTCTACCAGTGTTGTTTTTTATATAATTTTTTTTAAAGTTAATTTGAAACTTATCGGTAATACTTTCTATCTTACCATCTGCAAAATCCATTGGCACAATGGTATATAAATAAACAAGGGATGGACCAACAACAGAAGAGACGGAGGAGTTTGTATAATCAATATCAATTCTAAATTCCATATCATAGGTATCTCTATATATAGTAGATGACTCATCACCCTCTGTAAAGTTATAGTAGCTTGAACTAGTACCACTGGTACCCTCATACATGTAGAAATGTGAAGGAATGCCACAGCTTACTAAAATAAAAAAAGAGACGAATAAAATAAGTATGAATTGCATACATCTTTTAAAACGTCTCTTCGTGTCAAATGGTTGTCCCATTTATAAACCTAATAGTTTAACAAACTATTTTGTGCTAGTTTGCCATATTCAGAACTAGGGAATTGATCTGCTAATTGCTGGAACTGTGATTGTGCCAACTTAGCATCACCATTACTCTCATATGTTCTTGCTAAGGTAAACATAGTTCTTGGAGATTCAGCTGCATCGTTACCATAGGTATCGATTAATGACTGACAATACTCAATAACCTTTGCATTATCACCTAATTCTTCTGCACAAGTAATTGCATTACTTAATGACAAAGAACCAAGATAGCTGCCCTTTGCTTCTTCAGAAATCACTAAGAAATCATCTAAAGCTGCTTGGTAATCTTGATTGCTATAAGAATTTGTTGCAACAATAAAAGCAGATTTCTTACCTACATAACCTTTTGAATCTTCTAAAGCCACTAATTTTTCAATTGAAGCATCAAGATTTACTTGGTAATCCGAAGATTCTTTATCTGCATTGAATGCAGTACTATATTCTGTTTGAACCAAAGCTAATTCCTCAACTTTAGTCGCTGCTGAATTACTACTTACAACATTTACAACCAATAAAACTGCAATAATAACAACAATTGCAACAGTGATTGTGATCACACTCTTAGCATTCTTTGATAAAAATCTTGCAAGTTTATGTTCAATCTCAACTGACTGAGCGTCTTCAATTTCAGGGTTTTTACTCATATAAATTTCTCCTAGATATAAACGATAAACAGGCGACCTAAGCCGCCTGCGTTGAATACTTTACAACTTACTTATCATCTTTAGAACGAATCAAGTCAGCGAAAGTAAATGTATCACCTTCATCGTCGTTACCTTGGATGTATTTAGCAATTTCAGACTGCTGAGATTTCTTAATCATTTCTTTGATAGAAAGAGACAACTTCTGAGTACTTGCATTGCATTCAATAACCATAGCAGTGATAGCATCACCAACGGTGAACTTTTTAAGAACCTCATCAGTATATTCTTCATCTGGTCCGATTAAGTTATATTTACTAATTAAACCTTCAATACCACCAGCAACTTTAACAAAAATACCAAAGTCAGTTATGTTAGTAACTGTTCCTTCAATTTTGCTAAATTTTGGATAGTCATGACGAAGAGTTTGCCAAGGATTACCTTCAAGTTGCTTAACACTTAATCTAATTCTTCTATTTTCTGGTTCAACACGTGTAATAACTACATCAATGTTTTCACCTTCTTTAGTGAATGAAGACATGTTTTTGATTTTCTTTGTCCAAGAAATATCATCAACGTGTAAGAAACCATCAATACCATCTTCTAAGTTGATGAAAGCACCTGAAGCAGTAATCTTAACTACAGCTTTATTTAGTTTCATACCAACAGGGTATCTATCAGCAATTGTATCCCAAGGATTTTCCATTAACTGTTTAAGACCTAAAGATACTCTCTTTTTGTCTAAGTCGTAACCTAAAACCTTAGCTTTAACTACATCACCAATCTTTAATAATTCTTTAGGATTATTAACTCTCTTTGTCCAAGATAATTCTGATATATGAGCCAATCCTTCAATTCCAGGTTCAATCTCGATGAAAGCACCAAAGCTTGTAATTTTTGTTACAGGAGCTTCAATAACATCTTCAACATGATATCTAGTTTCAAATGTTGTCCAAGGATCTTCTTGCATGTGCTTTAGACTTAAATTGATTTTCTGTGATTCAGGGTCAATGTTAATCAATCTTAATTGAACTACTTGTCCCTTCTTTACGAAATCTTTTGGTCTAGTTACATGACCCCAACTCATATCATTAATATGTAGAAGGCCGTCAAAACCACCTAAATCAATGAATGCGCCGAAAGATGTAAATGACTTTACAACACCTTCAACTACGTCACCAATTTGAACAGTTGAGAAGAATTTTTCTTTGTTTTCTTTAATTTTAATATCAAGATATTCACGTCTTGAAACAACACTCTTAAGTTTTGTTCCTGCATGAAATTTATCAATGATAAAGAAGTCAGTTATTTTTAATAGTGTTTCAGGCTCTTCAACGCGAACTACGTCAGCCTTTGATAAAGGACAAAATCCTCTATATTCACCACCAAGATCTACTTCAAAACCACCCTTGATAACCTTTACGAAAGTGCCTTCAATAGGTGATCTTTCTTCAGCCGCTTTTCTAAGAACGTCTGTGCGCTCTTTGACATCTGCGCGTTTCTTTGAAACGACGATTTGTCCACCTTTACCTTCTTTATTAACGATGACAACATTAACTTCATCACCCAATAGAGGCTCTTCTGTGAACTCTGTACGAGGAATTTTACCTTCGCTCTTGTAACCGACGTCAACGAAAACATACTCGGTATTTACCTGAACAATTGTTCCGGTCACGAGCTGACCGTCTTCGATGCCATCAAGAGACTTAAGATACTCCTCCTGCAATTTCTGCATGTTGGTTTTCTTTACTTCAATTTCAATCTCATTAGCCACTTGCCTTTCTCCTGATCCTAATATTTCTATGTAATTATCGCATTTATAGCGTTTTTATAGCACGTACCACTTTCTCACAAACTTGCTTAATGGTCAAGTAAGAAGTATCAATTATTTTTGCATCATTTGCAATCTTTAAGCTTCCAACCGGTTTTTCACGATCATTTTTGTCTCTTTTTAGAATTCCTTCTAAGACAGTCTCATAAGATTGACCTTCTGGATGTTGGTCGATCCTTCTCTTTGCTCTAACCTCAGGGCTTGCGTCAAAGTAAAATTTATGTTCAGCATTGGGAAATACTACTGTTGTAATATCACGTCCCTCTGCAATTATATCCATTTTTTCTGCGTTTTTTCGTATTATAACATTAATTATGGCTCTAAGACGAGAATCAACACTTACTTGGGATACATATTTATCTATCGCAGCAGAATGTAGCTTTTCCTCTACATCCACACCATCAATACAAACTTTTTCATTAATTATTTCAAGTTTTATTGATTTTACAGTTTCTAGTACAAATTCATTATCTAAAGGATCACCTTTTCTATCTAAAACAGCCAAAGTTGAAGCTCGATAAAAAGATCCTGTATTTATGTAATAAAGATTTAATTCATCAGCAATATATTTTGCAATTGTACTTTTTCCAACTCCAGCTGGTCCATCTATTGCTACTATCATAACTATTTCCTTGTCTTACCAATTGAAATTGATTTACTTTTACCAATTGAGATTGATTTACTAGATTCAGAATTCTTTCCATCAACTAAATCCTGCATTTGCTTGCTAGTTAGTTGTTTGTACTGTCCTGGTTGCAATTCTCCAAGTTCAATGTTACCAATTCTAACTCTACAAAGTTGTTTAACTTCATAACCAAAGTAACTGAAAATCTTTCTAATTTCCCTATTCTTACCTTCAGTTAGAACAACTCTTGTCCATCTTTTGGTCATTAACTGGAAACTTTTAATTTTATATGGTTTCTTTATATCAATATAAACACCATTGAGAGCTTCCTCAAGGTCGTTTCTCTGCACTTCTTTATCACAAGAGACAAGATATTCCTTTTCAATCTCATGGGAGGGATGCATGATTTTATTTGCAATATCACCATCATTTGTATAAAGAATCAAACCAGTTGAATCTTTATCAAGACGTCCAATATGGAACAATAAATTCCAATCAGTAATATTAATTAATTCTCTAGCATAGTTCTTTTCATTTGGATCAAAGTTTGTACAAACATAACCTTTAGGTTTGTTTAATGCATAATAGTATGTCTTTTCAATAGGTTCTACAGTTCCATCATCAAGCTGAACTAGATCGTTACGCTCTACTTTTGTTCCAAGCTCAGTTACTCTTTTTGTATTAATTCTAACTCTACCAGCAGAAATCAAGCTTTCACAGCCTCTTCTACTACCACAACCGCTCTTCGCTAAATAAGCTTGCAATCTTATTGGGTATTCAATTTTCATTTTAATCCATTCTCCTAGGTCTATTCTTCTTCATTTTCTTCACTGTCAGCTTTTATTTCATCAATTTCAAAACGTTCTTGATCGATTTCTGATAACTTAGGTAGCTGACTTATACTTCTTAAATTAAATTCTAATAGAAATTTTCTTGAGGTTCCATACAAACATGGATGACCTGGTACATCTTTTCTACCGATTACTTTAATATATTCTCTATCTCGAAGCAATCTTACTATTGTATCACTTGAAACACCTCTAATATTATCTATCTCACGTCTTGTGATAGGTTGACTATATGCAACTATAGATAAAGTTTCTAGTGCCGCTCTTGAAAGCCTTCTATCAACCTTCTTTCCATAACAACTTCTTAAATCTTCATGAAGATCTCCAGCTGGCAAGAATTGGTATCTGTTATGCTTTGTTGATATACTGATCCCATGCATAAATGAATCATAATGGTCTTTTAATTCATCAATTACCCTATCAAGGTCCTCTGGTTCAAGACGTGACATATCCAATAATTTTTCACGACTTACACTATCATTTTCTAAAAATAAAATAGTTTCAATTATTCGTGCTTCGTTACTTAGAATATACCCTTTTTGTACTATTTTGTCTTGCTTTTCAACAACTCTTTTTTTGGGTTTTCGTTTTGCCATTAATCCTCATCTCCAAGGTCGATTTCTTCGAAATCCCCTAATCCAACCAAATCATCATTGAGACCCTCAACATATTCTTTCTCATTAAATACTTTTGAAATAGTTTTGGGCATTATAGTCCCGGTATTTTCTATAATATCTTCTTCAGATTCACCAATAAGTTCTGTTTCTTCTTCTACTTCTTCTTCTGTTGTTATATCAAATTCTTCATTGATTGATTCCTTCAAAATATCAAAATCCTTATCTCTCTTAATTGAATAATTATCACCTTCATCACTTTCAGATTGCTCATGATTATTATAAAAACCTTTTTTTATTGACTCTTCATAAATATCATCAATTTCATCTGCGTTGCTACCATCGATGGAAAAATTTTCATCTCTTTTCCTAATTATAATTGTATCAAAAGGAATAGCTTGCTCTATTGTTATCATTTTAAACTTACAAGCTTCAAGAATTGCCATGAAGGAACATATTATATGAAGTGGTTGATCTAAATGTATTATGATATCTTCAATGTAAATCATATCGACTTTTTCAAACATTTCATTCATCAAAGCTAATTTTTCATTGACTGTAACCTCTTCGTAAACGTTAAAGATTTTAGTGGGCGATATCTTTGCCATAATATTTGAATAAGTTTCAAGAAGCATTAAAACACTTACATCTTCAAAAAGCTCCTGATCTTCAAAGGGAATCATAAATGATGATTTCTTTCGTTCAATAAACAAATCACCCTGTCCTATACCACTTTCAAGTAAATCAGCATATCGTCTAAACTTTTGATATTCAAGAAGTCTTTCAACAAGATCCTGACGTGGATCTTCATATTCCTCATCAAAATCAATATCAACTGGAAGTAGCATCCTAGATTTTATATATAATAAATCTGCTGCCATTTTATAGAAGTCAGAGATTGAATTTAAATCATACTTATCCTTAGATGAATGAAGATACTCAAGAAACTGCTCAGTAATTAAAGCAATGGGAATATCATAAATATTTATTTTTGATTTTTGAATTAAAAAGAGCAATAAATCTAAAGGACCTTCAAATGCAGGTGTTTTATAAGCACGACCAGTTCCTTCAAATTCTTTACTAACTTCACTCTCTACCGCCATTTATCCCTCTCTATGTTTTTATCATTATAAATGAAAATATTAAAACATGACAAGATTATTCCCAAAATGTATTCAAAATAACAAAAATATCATTAAAAAAAGGAAAAACAGTGATAGATTCAATCCATTCCTGTTTTTTAACCTGTTATTTCAATTTTAAATTTTATGTTATTTTTTAGTTACTTTTTTGATTGCTTCAGCTTCAATAGCAGCTTTTTTTGCTTGCTCTTCAATATCTTCAGGTAAAGGGAACATCAATCGTCTTAATTGTCTATCTAAAAGCTCAATAATATCTTGATTACTTTCAAGAAATTTTGTTGCATTATCCTTTCCCTGACCAATCTTTTCATCTTTATAGGAGTACCAAGAACCACTCTTATCAATTAATTCATACTTGATTGAAGCATCCAATATAGAGCCAACATAGCTGATTCCTTTACCAAACATAAGATCCATTTCAACTTTCTTAAATGGTGGTGCAACCTTATTCTTTACAACCTTTACTCTAACACGGTTACCAACAATGTTATCAGTTCCCTTGCTCAAGGTTTCAATCTTCCTAACTTCAAGACGAACAGATGAGTAGAATTTAAGTGCATTACCACCAGTTGTTGTTTCAGGATTACCAAACATAACACCAATTTTCATTCGAATTTGGTTAATAAAAACTATTAAGGTCTTGCTCTTTGAAAGAATACCAGTCAACTTTCTAAGTGCCTGACTCATAAGTCTTGCTTGAAGACCCATATGAGAATCACCCATATCACCATCAATTTCAGCCTGTGGTGTTAATGCTGCAACACTATCAACTACAATTACATCCATAGCACCAGATCTTACAAGGCGCTCTACAATCTCAAGAGCTTGCTCACCATTATCAGGTTGAGCTATCCAAAGTTCATCTGTTTTAACTCCAAGGGCAGCAGCATAGCTGGGATCTAATGCATGCTCTGCATCAATAAAAGCTGCAATTCCACCTTTCTTTTGTGCTTCTGCTATTGCATGCAAGGCCAGAGTGGTCTTACCAGACGATTCAGGACCATATATTTCTACAATTCTTCCCTTAGGATAGCCACCTACTCCAAGAGCTTCATCTAGAAGAAGTGAACCAGAAGAAATACATTCAATATCAAATGCAGCTTTTTTATCACCAAGCTTCATTAATGAACCTTTACCAAATTGTTTGTCTAACTGACTTCTAGTTGCTTCAAGAGCATCTCTTTTCTGCTTGCTGTCAGATGGAGTTCCAAGTACAGCTGTTACATTAGATTTTGCCATGTTATTTCTCCTGTTTTCTAAGTTGTATCAAATACTATTTATAGAAAACTATTCATTTTGCATTATTTGTTTAACACCATTTGCTATTTTTAACATCTCATCTACAAATTCTGATCTATCCTTTGCATTAAAGAATGCAGAACCTGTAACACAAACATCGCATCCAGCTTTTCTGGCCTTTTCAATTGTTTTTATATTTATTCCACCATCTAGATTGATTTTATATTTGTAACCATTTTTTTCTTTTAAATCAGACAATTGTTTGATTTTTTCAAGAGTTAAATCAATAAATGATTGTCCACCAAATCCTGGATTTACTGTCATAACAAGCACTTGATCTAGCATTGGAAGAACTGGTTTTATCATTTCCACACTTGTTGCAGGATTTATTGAAACCCCACAATCTACATTGTTATTAACAATCAATTGCAGAGCTCTATGAAGATGATTTGTTGCTTCAGTGTGAATTGTAATAGAATTGCATCCAGCATCAGCAAATGCATCTATAAAGTTTTCGGGATTATTTATCATCAAATGTGCATCAAAATAAAGATTAGTGTGACACCTTAAGTCTTTTACAAATTTTGGACCAAAGGTAATATTGGGTACAAACTGACCATCCATAACATCTAAGTGCAACCACTTTAAGTTGCATTGTTCTACAGTTTTAACTTCTTCTACAATTTTTGAAAAATCTGCAGAGAGAATACTGGGAGCTATTATTAATTTTTCCATAAAATTAGAATATCAGATGACACAATAAATGGCAAATGTTTTCTACATATTTAAGTATCACAAAGAATAATTAGTAAGTTTATTTCTTTAGTTTTATATTATTTAGAATGCTAAATAAATTATTGGTATCTATTGGCTTTGATATATGTCCATTCATTCCATAATTTTTTGACTTCTGAACATCTGTATAAAAGGAATTAGCAGTCATTGCATAAATTTCTATATTTTTAGCGTGTTCACCATCCATATTTCTAATAATTTTTGTTGCTTCATATCCATCCATTATTGGCATTTGTATATCCATTAAAATAACATCATACTTTTTAGCTTTATCTTTAATTGCATCTACTGCTTGTTGA
>CAYWGU010000063.1:14278-17147 GCA_964457975.1 uncultured Spirochaetaceae bacterium
GAACATTTACATCTTCAAGTCTAATGGACAATTCTTTCGCTACCACTTTTTCTTTTAAAATTGCATCAATATTCATGTTACCAATAATTTTATAATATAATTCAGATTGGAAAATCGGTTTTTTTATAAATCTTTCTATTTCAATATCGTTTGAAATTAATTTTATTTCCTCAATATCATATCCTGATATCATCATAATAAAGAAATCCTTCTTTATTATCTTTTCTAGTTGTTTTGAAAGTTCAAATCCATTCATTTGAGGCATCTTTATATCTATTATGTACAACGAATATTCATTTTGATTTATTATTCTATCTTTAACATTTTCAAGGGCTAATAAGGGCGATAAACAGTATTCATTTTTGACCTTCCATTTGTTCAAAATGGATGATACATATTTACAGGTGGTCTCATCATCATCAACAATCAATACATCCAGTTTTTGGATATCATTTATTGGAATAATTTTGGAAGTCTCATCTATTTCCAAGGGAACTTTTACTGTAAAATTTGTTCCTACATTTTTCTTGCTTTCAACAGATATTTTTCCATCCATAAGATTAACAAGACTATAACATATAGAAAGGCCAAGACCACTTCCACCATGCTTTCTAACCGTAGTTGCATCCAGCTGTTCAAATTTCTGAAATAATCTTTTTTGGAAATCTTCATCAATTCCACACCCATTATCCGATACACTGATGGTCAAAATAACCTTATGATCGTTCTTTTCTTCAGTGATAAAGATCTCAATGGTTCCATTTTCTTCAGTAAATTTTACTGAATTAGATAGAAGATTTAACAATACTTGTCTAATTCTATAGCTATCACCTACAAGTGATTCATATTCAATATTTCCTATGTTAACTTTAAAATTTATGCCTTTATCGCTGCACTGTTGATAATAAATATTGGTAACAGAATATATAGTATCTTTAATGTTAAATCTCTGATTTGCAACCTTAATCTTACCTGATTCAATTGCAGACATATCAAGAATGTCATTTATTATACTTAAAAGTATCTTAGATGATTGATCTATTTTCAATATATAATCGTCTGCAAGATTTCGATCATCAAGACTATCCTTCAATAAGATATTAAGTCCTATTATAGCATTAAGGGGAGTTCGTAATTCATGAGACATGTTTGCAAGAAATTCGGATTTAGTTCGAGAAGCATTCAATGCCTTTTTATTTGCAATGTTAAGCTCTTCATTTTTTTTCTCGGTTTTTTTATTTACATAATAAAGAAAAACCACAGTAAACAATATAAAAATAAAAATCACAATTATAACGAATTTATATTTAGCAAAAAAGGCTCTAAGGATATGAGAAGAATTTACTGATTGTTCCTTATCAATTAAAGAAAAATTAATATTTATTGTATCAAGAGTTGATATTGCTTTATCAAATATATCAAGGTAAAGCACATCACATTGGTGTGAAAACGCAAAGCAGTGATTCAAATAAATACCACTTGCAACAAAAGAAACCAAATTTTCTGTATTTTTTAGTCGACCTTTATTTTGGAGTATATTGTAATCTTCAATAATTGAACCATTTACCTCTCCAGCATTTAGAGCATCAATACAAGCTTGTGCGTTATCATAATATTTAAACTCAATGTCTGATATGTTTCTCTTGAGCTCCTCAGCATGATCAATTATTCTATAAGGAAGGGCATAAAGCCTTTGCTTATCTTTATCGACTATAATTGATTGATTTTTTATTACTGTAATTTGACTATCAATATATGGAATAGATAAATTTAAATTATATTTTTGGGCTAAATTAAAATCATTTGGCATCTTGCTGAGCATATCTAAATCACCATTCTTCAATGCAATAAGTTGACTTTCCCTATCTTTAAAGGGTACAAGAATCACCTTCAAACCTGATTCTTGTGATATTTTATCAACAATTGAAACAATCAATCCAATATCTTCATTGTTTGTTGATTTGTAGTAATAAGGTTGTGTATTTTCAAGTACCCCACACCTAAGAATTTTGGCATTTTTAATAAAAATAGATTCTTCAACGTTTAAAAGATTTATCAACTCCTTAGATCTATTGGTATAAGTTTTAGAAAAGAACTCATCAAAAGAATCAGAATCTACTTTCTTCAATCTAATAATAGCAGCATCAATTTCATCAAGAAGATATTTTTTATCTTCATTTGACATTATATACATTGCTTCATGTGAGAACTCTTGAACAATTTTTTCTTAATCAATGATATTTGTATTTAATACTAAATAATCAATTTTATGATTCTTTAACCTATCTCGAAGATCTTTTGAACTTGCACCTATTACATAATTTACATCAATTTTATTTTTATTTAAAAAGTCCTTGAACTTTTGTGAACTTACAGAACCATCTATCAATCCAACCGTTTTTCCGGTCATTTTGGTATAATCACCATTAAGAGCTTCAGCATCAACTCGTGCACATACATTGTTAGTAACAATTGCAATTGGTTCGGTATTAAAACTATAATATTTCTCTCTTTCGTCTGTTTTAAAAACACCAAAAAGCAAATCAGTTTTACCTTCAAGAACGTTTTCCTGACATTCTTTCCAGTCCCCTAGAGAGTAACCTACATCCCATTTTAAATATCTATTTAAGGCAGATTGAAGATCATATGCATATCCACCTATTACATTTTTATCCTCATCCAATATATAGAAGCCATCATCATCGTATGATGATATGATGACCTTTTCATTTGCAAATAAAGGTGTACTTATAATTATTGAGAATAAAATTAAACTTAAAAAACTCTTAATCAACTTAGTTTTATTTAATAATATGTAACTGTTTTGTCGTCAATTTTTGTCTATTTACTTCATAAAGAGCTATATAAT
>CAYWGU010000064.1:0-16815 GCA_964457975.1 uncultured Spirochaetaceae bacterium
ATGAAATTAAAAACCTCCCTTACGTTGTCGTAAGAGGGGGGACAAAATAGTTACGATTTTTCTAACTCCATTAGATTATTGAGCATTGTTCAATAAAAAAGGTGACCTATGCAATTACAAAATATGTAAAGCATAAAATCACCACATATCTATTTAACCTAAGGGAGGATATTAATAGATTTTTTTATAATAGCAAATATTTTAATCTTAGAAAAGCTAATTGTAAAAATATTAAAAAATGGACTTTTTTATGATATTTTACTTACAAAAAAAATCCCTTAAAAATGGAGAAAGTGATTAACTCTCTCCAACATTTATGAATAAAATCAATAACTATTTGTTATCAGATTTATTTTTATCAATAAGATCCTGTGCTTTCTTCTGTGTTCTCTTAAAGAGTACAAAAGCCAGTCCCAAGGTAAATGCACCAAGAACAATAATCATTGTTCCTGTTTGTCCAATTAAAGATGGAACAAACCAACATATTACAACCATCAATACCATTGCAAATGTTGATAGCTTTAAATCCTTTAAGAAATATTGATATCCAAGTGCTCCAAATAATGCTGGAAGTACATTGCTAAATGCAGGTCTCAAAGTAGGATTCTGAAGTATAGGTGTAAGAGGTACCAATAGAGCAACACCCAATGCAATAACGAGCATTGTAATAAGGGCACTTGTTGCAATAGATAATGTCATGATTATCTCATCTTCTTTTGTTCCTGTTTTTGTTTGAGCTATCTCACGAGAGGAGAAGGCACAAGGAAGTTTTAAATTTGTAATATTTCCAGTTAAAAATGAAAGGTAAACTGCTCCAACACCCAACAAGGGAGTATAAATTAAAAACTCTGCAATAGATGAAGGTACATATATAAGAAGTACCTTAACAACACCATTTGCAAATCCCGGCCAGTTTATTTTAGCTCCGGTTACAGCACCAATTAAAAAGGGAGCACCTATAAGAAGTATAATTCCAATCAACATGAAGGTTCTACCGAAGAAATGAGTCTTAGCTATATAATTATCATAATCAAAGTCTTTATTCATTACATACCTCCCAATATTTTAGAAAATACAATCGCTGCACACATTGCAATGATCATAGCCAATGCAAGTGAGAAGGATTCAAGACCCTTATGGCCCTTTTTCTTAATAAGATATTCAAAAAATGACATAATAAGAGCTGATACAATAGCTGTTAGTACCGGAACTTTTACTCCATTTACAATGAAATCTGCTACATAGTTACCAAGGAAAGCTGCACAAAGTGCAATAAACATTGAAATCATTGCAATACTTGAGAAAGAAGGTGCATTGGAATTCTTTTTAATTTTGTTCTGACCTGCAAGTTTTTTTGTATATTTTTTTAGGAAAAATACTGTTAAAACACAGCTCCATATAATACCAATGGTCATTGTAAGCAAGATTGTAATAAGGTCACTCATATTAAGTATGGAAGCATCAAGAGCCTTACCCATTCCTTGAGCAGCAATCGCTGCAACTGTTGCTTCATATTGAAGGTTACCAATAACAGATAATCGCAACCATGCAACTGGAACACCAATGCTACCAGCTAAGGCCAATACACCAAGTAATATTGAAATACTTGGAATGGCTGTAAACGTAGCAGATGAAGTTATAGCTCTTCTTAATAGTTTCTTATCCATTCCCATTTTCACACCTGCTCGGTATGATCTAACTAGAAAAAATACACAGAAAAAAACAACGAAAGCTAGAATAACCCCTACAATCAAGTAAAGTATTCCAGAGTTAGCAATTTGTAAAAAATTATTCATAAAATTCTCCATTTACAAACATACTATGAATTATTCTTGTTTTCTAGACTTATTAATTAAAACCAACAAATAAAGCCAAAAAAAATACTTCAGAGGTGTCATATAACACTGCACTGAAGTACTTTAATTGTCTGTATCAATCTACAAAAGTTCGATTATATCTTTTTCCAACTTTGAAAGAGAAGCTGTTGGCTCATATCTTCTTACAAGATTGCCTTCCTTATCAAATAAGAATTTTGTAAAATTCCATTTTATATCATCATTCTTCTCATATTCTTTATCTTTATCTCGATACATTTTATCTAAAATTGCACCAATTTTATTAATTAAATCAAATCCTTTAAATTTAGTATTGGATACCAAATCTTTATAAAGAGGAATAGCTTTCTCTCCGTTAACATCTATTTTAGCAAATTGAGGAAAAGTTATTCCAAAACGTCCTGTACAAAATGCATGAATTTCATCTTCTGTTCCAGGAGCCTGCTCTCCAAATTGATTGCAAGGAAAGTCTAATATCTCTAAACCCTTTTCATTTAATTCTTTATACATCTTTTCTAAAGGTTTATATTGTGGAGTAAATCCACATTCTGTAGCTGTATTTACAACAAGAACGACCTTACCTTTATAACTATTTAAAGCAAATTCCTCACCCTTCATGTCTTTTACTGTGTAATCATTTAAATTCATTTGGTATCTCCTATATTTATTCTTATTGATAACTAATATCAATAAGAATAAATATATAACATTATTTCCCTATCGTCAAGCTATTTATAATCGAGTTAATCTATATTCACATATTCTTTTACTTAACAAACATTAATGTAATATATGGATAGTAGAATATTATAAATTTAAATTGAAAATATTTTCAGTTTAAACTAAATATATTTAAACTTTTACCACTGTTAAATCATATTTTTTTGACTTTAAGTCTAGATTTTTATGCTATATCTGCATAATTATTTAATAGATTTACATAACTCTATGGTAACTCGTTATATTGCTTTAAGATACCATCTAAATACTTACCCTAAAAGAATTAATTGACTTTATTTTTTAATATAGTATATTAGTATGTAGTTAACAGAGATGTAAAAAGCAGGTGTAAGGAGGGTGTGTTATGAAACGAATAAGTTATTATTCTAGAATCAATGAGTTGTACCCAAGTCAAATGGGAGCAGATAGTTTTGGACTATATCGTAATCTTGCAAATGAAAGCAATATTGGGTATTCAATCAACAATAAAAAATTTGAAATCCTTTCAAAGAATGCATCGAGTGGAGGTAGCTTCTTTGGGAAAAGAAAATAAATCAAAAGGTTTATAAAAAATTCTTGTAGTACGGCTGCAGGAATTTTTTTAGGTTTTAAAGATCTACAAATTCCAATAAACCAGGTACAACTTCAACTGACATACTTCCCTATTAACTCTGTTTTTAAGTATCTAAAAAAAATCTACTTCTTTATTATATAAGTAAGAAAGTAATTACTACATAAGGTTTCTAACGAAAGTTAGGATTAGATACAAATTAATCCATAAAAATTAGGTTAACATATTATATATTAATAATTTTTTATCTATTGCTAATTATTTCGATTTTTTTTATTTACAAATGTTCAATTATAATTAATACTACCAAAAAATAAAACAGGAGTTTCTATGGAAAACGAATCTAAAAATGAAAATATTTACCAATTAAATGGTAAAGTGCCACTCCGTACAGCAATCCCTATCGGTTTACAGCATGTTTCTGCAATGTTTGCAAGTAACTTAACACCAATCTTAATTATCACAGGTATATGTGGTATTTCATCAGGTAGTGCACTTCAAATAACAATTTTGCAAAATGCAATGCTAATTGCTGGATTGATTACCTTAGTTCAAGTAATTGGATTTGGACCAATTGGCGGTAAGCTTCCAATTGTTATGGGAACTAGCAGTGGTTTCATTGGTGTATGTAGAGGAATAGCAGCAGGCATGGGTGGTGGTCTAATAGGCTATGGTGCCATACTTGGAGCTAGTTTACTAGGTGGTTTATTTGAAGGAGTTCTTGGACTATTCTTAAAACCTTTAAGAAAATTCTTCCCACCAATTGTAACTGGTACAGTTGTATTATCGATTGGTCTATCATTGATCAGCATTGGTATAGCTTTCTTTGCAGGTGGTTTTGGTGCAAAAGACTTTGGTTCACTTGAAAATCTAGCTTTAGGCTTCTTTGTTCTAGTTATCATCGTTATTTTCCGTCATAGTAAATCTCCTTTCCTACGTGCTACATCAATCATCATTGGTATAATTGCTGGTTACATAGCTTCACTAATCATGGGACTATTTCTTCAAAAGACAATAACTGTTGCAGCAGCTGATGGTTCAACTGTTGAAGTAATTAAAGCTTGGGTGCTTCAAACAAATAAAATCGGTGCAGCTAAATGGTTTGCAATACCAAAATTCATGCCTGTTAAATTAGTATTTAATGCTAAAGCAATATTCCCAATGATCATAATGTTCCTTGTTACTACAGTTGAAACAATTGGCGATGTATCTGGAATAACACAAGGTGGTTTGGATAGAGAAGCAACAGATAAAGAATTATCAGGAAGTGTAATCTGTGATGGTGTTGGATCATCCTTTGCAACATTGTTTGGTGTTCTACCTAACACATCCTTCTCACAGAATGTTGGTTTGGTTGGAATGACTCATATCGTTAATAGATTTGTTATTGCTGTTGGTGGTATTGCTCTTGTAATTTGTGGTCTATTCCCAAAACTCGCAGCAGTAATTTCCATCATGCCTTATAGTGTTCTTGGTGGAGCAGCAGTAATGATGTTTGCATCAATTACTGTAAGTGGTATTGAATTAATAACAAAAGAAAAACTTACAAACAGAAACATAACAATTCTAATTGTAAGTCTAGGTCTAGGTTATGGTTTGGGAGCTTCTTCTGCTGCTGTAGCAAACCTTCCAACTGCTCTTCAATTGATCTTTAGTGGTGGTGGTATCGTACCTGCAGCTATCTTTGCAATTGTTTTAAATATAATTCTTCCAAAAGAAGCTGAATAATAATATTTGCTTTTTAATTAATAATATGGAACCATCAATCTAAAATATGTTTGGTGGTTTTTTTATCCTTCAATTAGAGCTTTGTAGGTTACTTTATTATTAGAAATCAGTTGAAAAAATAAGAGCTAAATGCAATATCAATAATAGATAGGCAATAGCTCTTTTGCAGAAATTTAAAATAGTATTATTAGTTATGCAAGTACAGGCAATTTAACTCGTACAAGCTTCCTTGCAAGTACTCGTAATCTAACTCTAAATCTGATTTTATATTTATAGACATTTGTAACACATTCATATAATGCACATATTTTATCACTTGCACAGACCAATGCACTTTCTTTTGTTTTAGGTAATGCAATATTAATTGGGAACATATGCTTTAATATAATATCTTCTTCTTTCTTTGTTAGAAAATAATCTTCTTTTGCATTCATCAATGCAAGTGATGCGTGATGTCTTAGATGATGCTTTTTATTTGATTCATTATCATCATGACAATCATATAAATAGTAATCATGAAGCAATGCACCTGTTGTAAGTTGTGAACGATCCACCTTTATATGAAGGAAATCTGCCAAATACAAAGAGACATAAGCAACATTCACACAGTGTCTTAAGACTGATGTGCCAAAATGATGGGTATAGGCTCTTGTTTGAAGTAACCGAGTTGTTTCGCACAAGTTTTCAAATATACTTGAAAACAAAGTTAAATCTACTCTTTTAGTTTTTAATTTTTTCACAATTTTAAGTATAGTAAAATAAATTCAATAATTCAAGAAAAAAACCCAGACTTTTATGTTTATTGTGTGTTAATTTCTTATAAGACAAATAATAATGCAAATTCTACTACACAACCGTACTCACAAACTAATATATAGTTTTATACACATTCATCAATATTTGAGTAATAATTAAAGATGACTCTATTAAGGATAGATTATAGATTATAGATTCATACTATACTAATATGAATAAAATCTAATTATAAGTAATAGGGAGGAATATAATATGCCAATATTTGTAGCATTTGAGATTATCTTTGAAGTTGTCTATTTGATATTAGTAATAACACTAGCAATAATTCTACTAAAAAAAGCAAAAGACAGAGAACACCAACTATTTGGATTCATGGCCATAATACTTGGAGGTGGAGATGCTTTCCATTTGGTACCACGTATAATAGCCAATGCAACCAATACCTTTGCACAGCATGCAGTCGCACTTGGAAGAGGCGAGATGATAACATCCATTTCAATGACAATCTTCTATATATTTCTTTATAAAATATTTAAGATTCGATATAAAAAAACAAATACAAAGGCTCTTGACTGGAGTGTATTCCTTTTGGCTACTCTTCGAATAATACTGGTAGCACTTCCACAAAATGGTTGGAATCAGACTCCAAAACCCTATAGTTGGGGAATAATAAGAAACATTCCATTTGCAATTCTTGGAATAATACTTATTGTGTTGTTTATTCAAGAAACTAGAGGCCATAAAGATGATCTTTATCGCAACATGCCGATAGCTATAATAGTATCATTTTTATTCTATTTTATAGTTGTTCTTGGTGCATCAGTTATTCCAGTACTTGGAATGTTCATGATGCCTAAAACTTTAGCATATGTCTGGATTGTTTTAATGGGATTCAATGATAATAAAAAATTAAAATAATTAACCATCACCAATATATTAATAGAGCCCTTGGAATGTAGTAAAGTTACACTCCAAAGGCTCTTTGTTTATATCATCGAGTACTCTATTGTTCTTTGTGTTTAATTGCCTTGGTAGGGCAGTTATCAATTGCATCATTTAACTTAGTGGAATCAATATCATCTATATCATATTGCTTGACATATGCTTTTTTGTTGTACATTTCAAATAACGATGGGTAGGTTTTTGTACACAAGCTACAGCCCATGCAGGCACTACAGTTTATGAATATTTCCTCATCAAATATTTCCTCAACAAATTTTTCATTCTCAAAGACTATATCCTCTTTCTTAACAATTCTAGCTCCAATATAGCTAAATATTATAATTGCAATTACAGTTAAGATCCATCTAACTATCATAAATTCTGGTCCTAAGAACTTAACTTCATTAACAAGCATTGGTACCTTTATTACAGCCCAACTACTTAGTATAATTATGACATTTCTAATTGATGCACCCTTCTTTAGAAGCATCACTGTAATAGGAAATGCAGCATATATAGGTCCAGCAGATATTCCTCCTAGTAAGAAAGAGAAGAACATTCCCTTACCTCTAGCATCCTTTCCAAGATTATCTTGAATAACCCTTTTTGGAACCCAAAAATCAAGAAGTGCTGTTAATACAAGAACAACAGGCATGATGCTAAGTAGTTCCTTAAAGTAATAAATGCTATTGGAGAGTGCAAGAACTCCTATATCTGATTTATATATAAAGGTGAAGGCATATAATAATACCACGACCAAGGTGAAAACATTCTTTTTTAATTTATTTTTAATATTCATTAAAGTATTACCCCCATAAACAACGCAATTACAATTGCAAATACAAAGCTCAGTGCATTACGAGTTACTGTAAACTTCATTCCAAATGTTTTCTTCTCAAGTGGGAAAGTTACAATTCCTACCATTGTAAGAGTTGTTAAAAAAGCTACTGCAGGTACCATTGATACACTTGCATCAACAAGAGTTCCAACAAGTGGAAATGCAATGAATGCAGGAATCAATGTGATTGTTCCAAATAATGCAGAACCCACTGTTGATACAAATAGGTTTTGTGATGCAACAAAAGAGGCAATGCTCTCTGGTGGAATGTATGCTAAGATCAAACCAATTAGAAGAATTACAAAAATAAGGCTCTTTGCCATTCCCTTACCCATTCCTAATGCTTTCTTAAAAGCACCTTTGGTTTCTGATTTATTTTTTATAAATGAGATTATTAAAAAGATTAAGGTAATAACCCACATTGCTATTGTAAATATATCCATGTCGTCCTCCTGACAATGAAAGATTAAAAGATATATGACTTATAACACAGACACCAATGTGACTTTTTAGTATTATTAATATATGGATAAGCTAGAAAAGAAAAAACAATTAGAAAATATTGCATGCTTCAATCAATTTGGAGATGATATAAAATCTAAAATTATCAAACTTGGAAAGATTAGAACTTACAATAAGAATCAAATGATTTATGAAAGAGGAAGCAAATGCCTTTCTTTTGATATAATAATTGAAGGAACTCTTACGGCCTATACCGTAAGTGAAAGTGGAACTGAGAATGTTATTTTTAGTTTTGAAAAGAATTCCATCATTGGCGGTAATTTATTGTTTTCTCCCTCCTCCACTTATCCTATGAGCATATTCTGCAAGAAGGATTGCACAATACTCATTCTTGCAAAAAATACAATTGAATTGTTAATCGATAATAAAGAATTTGCTATTTTCTTTATTAGAAATATCTCAATGAATGCTCAAAATCTCAACAAGAAAGTAATAACTTATACACAAAACACATTGAGAGAAAACATCCTGGAATATCTTCAAGAACTTGATGTGATTCAAAGAAGCAATGTTGTAACCCTTCCTATTGCGAAGAGTAAACTTGCAGAGATATTTGGAGTTCAAAGACAATCTTTATTCAGAGAGTTAAAGAAAATGAGTAATGAGGGTTTAATTAAAAGCAAGAATAGAACAATTACCTTGCTGTAATACAAATATATTCATTTTCGATTTACAGCCTTTCATATTTATTTTTTGATATAATCTTGCTATTATTATACTCATGGATAATATAACTTTTGATTTATGGTTTACTGAAGATGGATACTCTGTATCAGGTGGTGATGAATGGGCAAAGAACCTTCATGAAAAACCTATCGATAATTTATTTGAGTATTTAAAAAGTTCTGATGCTATTGAAAACCTTGGACTGGAATTTCTTTCATCGTTTGCAAAGGAATTTCTTATAAAGGTTCAATCAATTGATTCCTTGTTGCTTGAATCTAAAATTACCATTGAAATAAATGATACAATTGTAAATCAAATACTTGCAGCAATTCCCCTGTATCCTGGCAGCGAATACATAGATAAAGAGTGGATTGAATTCATTTGGAATAAAATGGAGATATGGTGCTATAAAACCATAGCAGCTTTTAAAGGTTCCATTGAAGCATGTCTTTCCTCTTATCTTCCAAGTTTCAATGTAGCCGATAGATCCTACTTTCATTTAGTTGAAACCGAAAATGAACAATATCCCTTTGGATTTCTTACAAGCTACACAACAAAAGTTAACAATATAGTAAAGCACATGCCATTATCATACGCCCTTGAGGAATTTAAGGAAGATGAAAGAGCTTTGCTACATCTACTGTCCATAATATTTAAGGCAAGTAAAAAAAGTGAAGTTCTATCTAAGATAATTGAAGAGGGTGAAATATTTGATCCAACATATTTAACTACTTCAGAGGCCTATAATTTATTGAAGCATTCTTCATATTTCAAGGAATGTGGAATAGGTTTTAGATTTCCTTCTTGGTGGAAGCAAAAGAACAAAATACATTCTCAAGCAAAAATTGGAGATGAATTACAATCTAATATGGGAATGCAATCTCTTTTATCAGTTTCTCTTAATTTTGTAATTGATGATGAGCTCTTAAGTGAAAAGGATCTTCTTGATTTAATTGGTATGGAAGAAGGTCTTGTAAGGTTCAAAAACAAATGGATTGAAATTAATCATAAAAGGCTTCAGGAACTGCTAGATCAATATGAAAAATTTGAAGCACTTTATGGTAAGGGAATCACCTTTTCACAGTATCTTGAGATGCAAAGAAAAGGAGAGCTTGATGAATTATTTGAAGATCTTACAATTGAGCATGGGCAATGGCTTTCGTCTTTCAAGAATCATAAATCACTGGAAAATAAACAACTTGATATTACTGAGAGTTTTCATGGAAAACTCAGAGAATATCAATATGATGGTGTTAATTGGCTTTACAACATGTTTACAAGTGGGTTTGGAACATGTCTTGCAGATGATATGGGTCTTGGTAAAACTGTGCAAATCCTTGCAATCCTTGGTAATTTATTTGAAAATAACATCCTCAAGAATACTCTATTAATAGTTCCTTCTTCCTTGATTGGTAACTGGGATTGTGAGCGAGAAAAGTTCTTACCATCTCTTCCTCTTTATGTATTGGATAAAAGTGAAAAGATTCTTCAGCAATTTGACTTTGAACAAAAAGGACTGTATATAACAACCTATAAGATGGCATCTCTAAGAGAGTCCATCAACACTCGATTCTGGGATTTAATCATACTTGATGAGGCACAGGCAATTAAAAATCCAAGTGCAAAGCAAACCAAGGTTATAAAAACCATTGAATCAAGTCGTAGGATTGCAATGACTGGTACTCCTATTGAAAACTCAATCACAGATCTTTGGTCACTATTTGATTTCATAAATCCAGGACTACTTGGTAATAAAACAGAATTCACGCGACTTATGAAGAATACCAAGAACAACCCTCAGATTTATAGCAGTCTTAGAGAGGTAATTCAACCGTTTATTTTAAGACGACTTAAAACTGATAAAACAATCATCAAGGATCTTCCTAAGAAGATTGAAAAGGACATGTATGTTCCTCTTTCTACCAAGCAAGTTCTTCTTTATAAGAAGCTGGTTGAAAGTGCTACAAAGCAAATTACAGAAGAGAAAGAGGGAATTGGTAAAAATGGACTTGTATTGGCTACAATATTAAAGAGCAAGCAGATATGCAACCATCCAAGCCAATACCTAAAAGGTGATGAGTTCAAAGAAAAAGATAGTGGAAAGTTTCTTGCCCTCAAACAACTTGTTGAGGTCATAAAAGACAAGCATGAAAGAATGATTGTCTTTACACAATACAAGACAATGATAAAACCTTTATGTAGTTATCTTGAATCATTATTTGGCTATGAAGGATTATATATAGATGGAGGAGTATCTCCAAAAGAAAGATCTGCTAGAGTAAAGGAATTTAACTCAGATAAGTACTATCCATTTATGGTAATTACCATTAAGTCGGGAGGCACAGGTCTAAATCTCACCAGTGCCAACCATGTTGTTCATTTTGATCGATGGTGGAATCCATCTGTTGAAAACCAAGCAACCGATAGAGCATTTAGAATTGGCCAAACAAAGGTTGTTAATGTCTATAAGTTCACCTGCAAGGGAACAATTGAGGATAAAATCAATGATATAATAAATAACAAGAAAGCATTATCATCTTCCATCATTGGCAAATCTGAAGAATCTACACTGTCATGGATTACAAAACTTGATGATACAAAGCTTAAGCAATTATTTGCTTACTCTGAAAACTAAGGATGATATATGAATTTTTATTTTGAAAATTATTCCCAAATGACAATGGAAGAGCTTAAAAGAAAAAGTAAGCAGAGTAGCAAAAAAGGCTACAACCCTGTGATCATAGAGGACCGTAAGATAGCAAAAACCTGGTGGGGTAAAAAATGGTGTGAAAATCTTGAAAACTATGCAGATTATTCGAGTCGAATCGGTAGAGGTAAAAGATATGTAAGATCCGGTACTGTAATTGATTTAAAGATTGAAGAAGGAATAATCAAGGGTCTAGTGCAAGGTTCAAGAATAAAGCCCTACAAGGTTATCATAAATATAAAACCTTTATCGAAAGAGAGAAAGGATGAAATTCTTGAAATAGCAACAAGCCAAATTGATAACCTTGATAGCTTGATGTCGGGTGAATTTCCCGAAGAATTATCTGATGTATTTCTAAATCCATATCATGGATTGTTTCCAAGTCCTGATGAAATATCAATCAACTGCAACTGTCCCGACTGGGCTGTAATGTGCAAACATGCAGCAGCTGTTCTTTATGGTGTTGGTGCTAGATTGGATGAAAATCCCTTGATGTTCTTTCTACTTAGATCTATGGACTTTAATTTGTTCATCAAGAAATCCATTGAAGAAAAAACTGATTTGATGTTTAAAAATATCGGAGCCAACAAGCAAAGATTGATACCTGAAGAAATAGCAAAAAACTTATTTGGATTTTAGTTGCCACCATTATAAAAAAACAAATAGATTTTTATAAAGAGTGCTCCTTTTAAGTTATTTGGCATTGTTAACTTTTGAAGGACATATTAGAAACGGATAAAGCCTCTGCAATACACAAAGGCTCCATCTTATATATTTTAATATTTGGTAATCTCTTAAAGTTCCCAACTATTCACCTTTGTACTTACTACCACATTAGAATTTAATCCACCAGAAGAAGAGGAAGATTTTCTAGTGGCTTTGTCTTTTGCTTTTTTATAACTTGGAAGCTTTTCCTTTGCAACAGATAGCATTAGTTTAATTCTATTTTCCTGGTTTACCTTTGAAGTAGAGGGATCATAATCAATTGGAACTATGTTTATATCAGGTTGTTTGGCTACAATAGATCTAATGGCACCTTTAGCTACAATATGGTTTGGAAGACACCCGAAAGGTTGAGCGCAAACAAAATTTGAAAATCCCAATTCATTCAATGCCATAATTTCAGCTGAAAGCAACCAACCCTCACCCATCTTTACACCATGGTCTATTATGCCATTTGATAATTTTTTTTCATGTCTAAAACCTTTAGGAAGAACAAATTTATCCGTTACAGCTGCAACGTTTTTGTACATCATAGATTCTGTACCAATTACAAAATTTGTAATTGCATTTCTAAGCGGAAACTGAAATTTTCTTTTGAAACCGCCATAATAATCCTTATCATAACGTGCATTTTCCATGCTATATAGGAAATAACCTAAAAGTCCTGGAATCATAACCTCACAGCCTTCTTCTTCTAAGAAGTCCTGCAGATGGTTATTTCCAAGTGGTGCAAACTTGATGTAAATCTCGCCAACAATACCAACCTTAATCTTTTCATTTTTCTTAATTTCAATGGCTGCAAAATCCCGTGTAATATCGCGAATATTTCCTGCCATTGCAGTACCAATATAGCCATGGTTGTTTTGAAATTTATGCGATAAAATATGTGTCCATTTATTAATAAGGGTATTTGTTTCACCTTTATTAATCTCATAAGGTCTTGTTTGATTGCCAAGTAATGCAATGATATCACCATATTCAATGGCGGCAACAGCCTGTAGAATCATGTTGGGTGTAAACTTAAATCCAGGATTTTTTTCCAATCCAAAGGACAATGATACAACCGGTATATATTCCATTTCAGCCTTTGCTAAAGCTTTTCTTAGTAAAAAGATATAATTACTTGCACGACAGCCACCACCGGTTTGAGTTATTACCAAAGCGATTTTATGCTTATCGTAACCACCATTTTTAACAGCATCAATCATCTGTCCAATAACAAGTTGTGCTGGATAGCACATATCGTTATGTACATATTTTAATCCTTCTGCAATTACATTGGGACCTTCATTCAGCAATAATTCAGATTTAAAACCAAAATTAATAAATATTTCGCGAACTATCTTAAAGTGTACTGGAAGCATATTAGGAAGAAGCAAAGTATGCGTCTTCTTCATCTCCTTGGTAAATGGTACACGTGGTACTTCTGACATTATTATCGCTCCTCCTTGAGGGCTTCGAGCAAACTTCTAACTCTAATTCGAACAGACCCTAGGTTTGCAATCTCATCAATCTTAACTTGAGTGTAGATATTATCTGCCTTAGATAAAATACTTTTGACTTCATCGGAAGTAACAGCATCTAAGCCACAACCAAATGATACAAATTGAATAACATTCATATCTGGTTGAGTTTTAACAAAATTGGCAGCATCATACATTCTTGCATGATCGGTCCATTGATTCAAGACCTCTCTCTTCTCTTTTGGCATGAGATAAGCTAAGGAATCTTCTGTTACAATGCAGCATCCAAGTTGCAACATCATATTATCAATTCCATGACTTAATTCTGGATCAATATGATAGGGTCTTCCACATATTACCATTATAGGCATTTTTTTTCTACGGGCAAGCTCTACAATGGCCTTTCCTTGTCTATTAATTAAATCCTTATAATCATCAAGTGCTGTAAAAGCAGCAACAGTTGCACTCTTTATTTCTTTTTTCTTAAAGGATCCAAGGTTTTTTAGAATTTCTTCCATTCTAAAAACAAACATCCTCTGATTTTGCAATGAAACAAATCCACTAATAAATTTAATATCACCATTAACAATTTGTTCAGTATTATGCTTTATTAATTCAGGATAATAAGCAACCAAAGGACAGTTAAAGTTATTATCACCTTTATTTTCATTTAAGTTATATGAAGATGATGGATAAAATATTGTATTAATTCCCATATCAATTAATTCTTGAATATGACCGTGAACAATCTTTGCAGGATAGCATGCAGTATCACTTGGAATCTGAGCTTGTCCTTTTATATAAGTTAATCTTGTTGACCAAGGAGTTACCACAACTTCATAACCTAATTCACCAAAAAACTTATGCCAGAACGGCATCAATTCAACCATTGATAAGGCTAAAGGCAAACCAATTTTACCTTTGGGTGCATTTACAATAGGTTTTAAATCATTAATAAACTGTCGCTTAAATGCATATAAATTATAATTTTCTTTATCTTCAATAAAGTGTTCAGGTCTAACAAATCTCTCACAGTTATTACCACTGGTTATTTTACGACCATTGGCAAATGTATTAATTGTTAGATGACAGTTATTTGTGCAGCCCTTGCAGTGTGTTGAAAATGATTTATGTATAAAGTTATTTAATTCATCCAAACTTATAAATGTGGTTGGAGCATCTTCACCATTATCCATATGTTGTGCATATAAAGCACATCCAAATGCCCCCATAAGACCTGCTTGTTTTGGTCTTGTTACCTGACCTTCCAATAGTTGTTCAAAAGATCTTAATACTGCATCATTTAAGAAGGTACCACCTTGGGTTACGATGTGTGTTCCAAGATCTGATACACTGTTGCATCTTATGACCTTATACAATGCATTCTTAACAACAGAAATAGAAAGTCCTGCAAATATGTCCTCAACCTTGGCACCATCTTTCTGTGCTTGTTTAACCAAGGAGTTCATAAATACAGTACAACGTGTTCCAAGATCTACTGGTGCTCTGGATTTAAGAGCTAGCTGAGTCGCTTTTTGCGGAGTATATCCCAAGGCATCAAAGAAAGTTTGAAGGAAAGAACCACAACCTGAACTACAGGCTTCATTTAAGAAGATATCATCAATTGCCCCATTTTCAATCTTGAAGCATTTGATATCCTGGCCACCAATATCGATTATAAAGTCTGTTAATGGATCAAAGTGCTTTGCAGCTCTATAATGTGCCATTGTTTCAACAACAGAATATTCCATGTTGAAGGCAGTTTTAACCAAGGCCTCGCCATAACCTGTTGAACAACTCTTCTTAATATGGATATCAGGATATTTTTCATAGAAATCAATTAAGAATTCACGAGCAGCTTCAACGGGGTCTCCATTGTTACTTTGATATCTTGTATATAATAAATTAGTATCAGGATCGATTATGCATAGTTTGATTGTGGTGGAACCACTATCAATACCTAAATATGCATCACCTTTATATGTTTCAGGGTCTCTTGATTTAAGGGCAGCTTTAGAATGTCTTTCTTGGAATTCTTTTATTTCATCTTCATTTTTGAATAAAGGTGCAATTGCATTGTATTTACATCTCTTACCATCTTCTATAAGTTCTTTTGCAACTTCATCGAGATTAAACTCTTCATCTGCACTGTAAGCAGTACCAAGAGATACATAATATAGAGAGTGCTCTGGACATAATCCCTTTAGATTTAGGGTCTGATCAAAACTATCACGAAGTTCACTCATGAAGGATAAAGGGCCGCCAAGATAAACAATATTTCCTCTAATTGGTCTTCCTTGAGCCAAACCACCCACTGTCTGGTTTGCAACTGCTTCAAGTACCGAGCGAGATATATCACTCTTTTCTGCACCTTCATTTATCAAAGGTTGAACATCACCTTTGGCATAAACACCACAACGAGATGCAATGGTATAGGTTTGTGTTGATTTTTTAGATAGCTCATTTAAATCCTCTACAGGAACATTCAATAAGTTTGCCATCTGATCAATGAAAGAACCTGTACCACCAGCACATGTACCATTCATTCTTACTTCAAGAGCACCTTTAAGGAATAAAATTTTGGCATCTTCACCACCAAGTTCAATAACAACATCTGTCTCTGGAAGTTTTTCTAATATTGCAACACGGGTTGCATATACTTCCTGAACAAAGGGAATTTCAAGTCTATTTGCCATACCCATACCAGCAGATCCTGATATAGCTAAACTAACAGTGTTGTTCTTTAACAAGGGTTTTACCATTTCAAACAATTCGATTGTTGTTTGCTGAATTTTCGAAAAGTGTCTTTTATATATTTCAAATAAAATATTTTTATTATCATCAATCAAAATACATTTGATTGTGGTAGATCCAATATCGAGGCCTAACTTCACGAGTATCTCCTTCTAAGGTTGTACTGTTACATATGCTTTTAATTTAATTAGTATTACTTACTAGTTATATTTTGATTAGATAATATAAACTTAATAATATATCTACAAGCGATATGCACCAAATAAGCACAAACTTTTTATCATATTTTTTCTGTATGAATTAAAAATAATAAAAACTCGAAAATAAGTAAATACCATCAAAAACAGGAATATTTCTATAAACTTAATAGGAATTAATATATTTTGTTTATGCACATATATTTATATAATATTAAGATATATTATTTACGATTAAAATTACACAAATTAATCTAAAAAGAATATAAGTACATTCTATAAACTGTCCCACAGATTCTTGAATCTGGGGTACTTTTTGATAAATATAAGAATATTAGTGTTATTGCTTAATCTAGTTGTCTAAAGATTGCTTACTTGCATTATTGATAAGTG
>CAYWGU010000065.1:0-16444 GCA_964457975.1 uncultured Spirochaetaceae bacterium
CTGCTTTTAAAGATACAAGTCTGTTGCCTTTTTTCGTAGACAAAAAACAGAAGCACATAATTGAAATTATTTTAAATAATGTTGAATCTATGTATGAATACAAAATAAGCGATGTGGAATTATTTATATTCAAAGATTGTTTTGAAACATTATTTAATGAATTAAGTAGCAAGCCCTCTTATAACTCATATAGCTACAGTGCAATCGAAAATCTTGTTTACCATTATGAAGGACTTTACTTCAATTATCCTCTACGACACTTGAAGGCACAGTATCCACTAACAACAAATTTTACCTATAAAAATATTAACGGAGATGAATCACAGTTTGAAAATGGATTGCATTCCAAATTAACCAACAAATGTGATACACTAAGAAGTAAAGAAATCCTTTACTCTACCTTGGCTATCTTCAATTCAATAGCTTATTATTGCAATTATACTATAAAAGATAAGGATTCTGGTAAGGTTACTCCACGTTATACCATTCCTGAAAGTAAACTTAGCTATATAAAAATTGATCAAATGGCCTTGAGTACAATTATTGAGGAATGGATTTGTGATAATCAGTATGCAAAAATAGGATATCGACTAAGCCTTTCTGAGTTGAAGTCCTTGAAAATAAATGGTGTTAAAGGAAAGGATATACTTGCCTTTAAACAATGGGAGACTGCACGGATGGAAGAATATTATGATGATAAAGCCAAACAGCTCATTGAAAAAAGAAATCAAGAGGCAAGAGATAGAATGGAAGAGGCTGAACGTTTATATGGAATAGGTGATTATATATCACCAGAAGAGAAGAAAGTTCAGTTTGATAAACTGATGAATTTGAATAAGATTGCAAATGAAAAATTCTATTCAAGTGTAGAAGAGGCAGGAACCTCTGCTATTAAAACAAAAGATGACACATTTAGTAAATTTATTAGAAATCTATCAACCTTGGAAACAAAAGTATTCTCATTGCTATGCCAAGATAATTTTGATGGTGCTGATGATGCTGCTTGGGATAAAGATGAATTAATATCAAATGTAATCGATAAAATTAATACTAAAAGCAATAAATATCTTGAGTGCAATGTTATTGAAGATACAGAAGTAATAGATAAATTTATAAATAAAATCTTAACTGAAATTGAATAGTACAAAAAAAATGGCTCATATATGTAGGCACGTGAAAAGTACACCACCTTATAAATAGAATAATAAACTTATGTAATTCTAAATTATAGAACTACACCATCTTTAAAAATTGAAATCTCTGCATATCCACTTTTTTCATTCTTAACTAGGTATTCACCATTAGCTGTTTTAACTATTAAGTCGATTAACCTTTTTGTAACCTCTTCAAAACCATCGTTTAGAACCAAAGAGGAATCTAAATCAATCCAATTTGATTTCTTAACTGCTAGGGCGTGATTGGATGCAATTTTTAGTGTTGGTACAGAGGACCCAAAAGGAGTTCCTCTTCCTGTTGTAAATAATATTAAGTTCACACCTGCAGCACTTTGTGCTGTAGTTGATACAAGATCATTGCCTGGTCCTTCTAGAAGGGTCAAACCACTCTTCCTAACCGTCTCACCATATTTAATAACATCGGTAATTATTGATTTACCACCCTTTTGAACACAACCCAAGCTCTTATCTTCAAGAGTGCTGATTCCACCTGCTTTATTTCCAGGAGATGGATTTTCATACACCACTTGTTCATGCTTAACAAAGTATTCTTTAAAGTTGTTAATTAAATCGACAGTATCATTATATACATTTTCATTTTCACATCTGTCCATCAAAATCTGCTCTGCGCCAAACATTTCAGGAACTTCTGTTAGAACGGCCTTACCACCAACAGTTGTTAGTACATCGCAAAAACGTCCAACTAAAGCATTAGCGGTAATACCAGAAAAACCATCACTACCACCACATTTGAATCCTACTGTCAACTTTGATAATGGAGCTTCCTCTCTCTTATCATTCTTCATTACAGAGTAAATAGATCGAAGTAGTTCTTTTGAAGTTGCAACTTCATCCTCAACATCTTGCGATACCAAGAACTTAATGCGAGATTCATCTACATCACCAACTAGTTTTTTAAATTCTGGCATTGTGTTGTTCTCACAACCAAGTCCCAATACAAGAACACCACCAGCATTTGGATGTTTAACAAGATCTGCTAAGATCTTTCTGGTATTCTCATGATCGTCTCCTAATTGAGAGCAACCAAAAGGATGTGTCCATGCATGAACTCCATCAATACCTGTAAATTCTTTTTCTGCCCAAGTTTTTAATTCTGTTGCAATTGAATTTACACAACCAACTGTGGGTACAATCCAAAGTTCATTTCTAATACCAATTTTATCATTTTCTCTCGTATAAACATTTATAGATGGAACAGTATTCATCCATTTTTCTTTTAATAGAGCTGCACCTTTTTTATATTCTTGGACTATTTTGGGATTATAATGATAGGTAGAACCTTCACTTAACAATGTTTTAAGATTGTGAGTGTGAACTTGATCACCCTTCTTTATATTCACTATAGCATAACCAATAGGATAGCCGTATTTAATTACGCTATCACCCTTTTTGATATCACATAAGGCAACTTTATGCCCTGCTGGAATATCACCATGGCCCTCAAGGGCCACGGCTACATTGTCTTCACCATTTATTTTAAATAAATTTTCCATTTGTTTATTTTACACTCTTGATTGCTTTCTGCATTCCATTTGTAAAGATATCTTGAAGATAACCTTCTACCATTTTTTCAAGTCCTTCAATTGAAGTTAAATCTAAGCCCCACCACTCACTCTGAGATAATATACCATGTGCAAGGTTATGTGCTTTGTTTCCTTCTTTGGTGTTCAATTTCTTAAAGGTCTCAAGTACATTCATTGAATCCTTGATTATGTATTTCTCTTGTCCTCTATGTCCTACAAGAGCACCATCTATAATTTCCACACCATTGTAGAAACTAATTAATGATGCCAAGGAGAATACTAAGTTTTTAGGAAGCACTTTGTTCTTCTCTACATAACCCAATAATGAAGGTAGGTCTCTAGTTTTGAACTTACTTGTTGAGTTCAAGCTAATTGATAGAAGAAGATGTCTTATATATGGATTTGCAAATCTTTCTAACACTGATCCTGCATAATCTTTAAGAGCTTCTTTATCACCATCCATTGATGGGATGATTTCATTGAAGATACCTTCTTTCATGAAGGCAGATATAGTTTCATCTTTTGTACATTCTTCAACAGTATCAAGACCATATTGATATGCTGCAAGTACACTCATGGTATGTGCACCATTTAAGATTCTAACCTTACGGGTTCTATAGAAACTCATATCATCAGTCCAAACTACATTCAAACCTGCTTCTTTAGTTGGCAGGAGATCTTCATATGTTTTATTATGACATTCAATAACCCATAGTAAAAAGATTTCAGCTGTATCAAGTAAATTATCTTTGTATCCTAATTTATTTGTTAGCTCTTCAACTTCATTTATTGGATATCCAGGAACTATTCTATCAACAAGAGAGTTGCAGAAATCACATGCTGTATTTATCCAATTGATAAAGTCTTCTTCTAATTTCCAAAGGGATGCATATTGAAGAACATATTTCTTTAAAAAATCACCATTCTTTTCAATCAATTCACAAGGAATGAATACAATACCTTTTGATTCATCACCATTGAAATGTTTGAATCTGTTATACAAGAAAGCAGCAACCTTACCAGGAAAGGATGATTGAGGTTTATCTTCAAGAGTGCAGCTTGCATCGTATGCAATTCCAGCTTCTGTTGTATTTGAAAAAATAAATTTAACAGTATCAATTGTTGATAAATCCATGTAATTATCAAAATCTGAATATGGATTAACACAATGATCAACACAAGTAATCTTTCTGAATTCTTCTACAGGTTTTCCATTTTGAATACCACGAAGAATTGTTGTATACATACCATCTTGATCGTTTATCATGTCGACCATACCCTGTGCTAGAGGTTGCACTATAGCAACACTACCATTAAAGTCTGTCTTTTCATTCATGATATCAATTTGCCAATCGATATAGGCTCTTAAGAAGTTTCCCTCTCCAAATTGTATTGCTCTTATAGGTCTTTTTATTTTTTTTGTCGTTTCTTTAATTGTTTTCATATTTTTTTCCTTATTATTTTAATATACCAAGCTAACCAGACCAGTAGTAAATACAGGTACAAAGGTAAATAGCATTAAATCCAATACAAGTAAGGCATAGAACGGTAAAGCTTCTTTAATGAAAGCTTTTGTTTTACAATCTGTAATTCCACATGTTACGAACATCAATGTGCCCATAGGTGGTGAAATAGCACCAATTGCATTATTGAAGATATACATCATTGCAAAATGAATTTCATTGATACCAAAACCTGCAGCAACAGGTGCTAGCAGAGGAACCAAGATAATCATGGAAGCATTACCTTCGATAAACATTCCAACAAATACCAAAAAAACATTGACTATGATTAAGAATAAATACTTATTCTGTATGTGCAATACCATCCAATCAGTAAACTGTTGAGGAATTCTTTCTTTTGTTAAAATCCAAGAGAATACTGTAGCTGCTGCTACAATTAACATGATGGATGCAGTTGTTGTAACTGTTTCTCTTATAGCAATGGCAGAATTTGTTTTATTCAATTCTTTGTAACATATACCTAAGATTACAGCATATACAATTGCTACTGCTCCAGCTTCTGTAGCTGTAAAGATACCAAGTCTTATACCACCAATAATAATTATAGGAAGACATAACGGAGCGATTGCTGGAGGAAGAACTTTCTTGTAGTCCTTAACCGTCAAGCTTTCTGTTCTAATAGGTTTGTATCCTCTTATCTTAGATATTTTTGATACAAGCATCATCAGTGTTATGCATAAAAATGCTCCAACTCCGATACCAGATACAAATAATTTACCTATTGATACATTTGCGATTACACCGTAAATAATCATTGCAATTCCAGGTGGAATTAGTGGAGTAATCATACTAGACATAGCTGTAACTACAGTTGAAAACGGTTTGGAAAATCCATTAGCTTCCATTTCAGGAACCAACATTTTTGCTTCCATTGCTGCATCTGCTAGGTTTGATCCTGATAAACCACCCATAAGTGTGGATAATAGAACATTGACCTGTGCTAAACCACCACTTAACTTACCAGTAGCGACTGATGCAAAGTTCATGATTCTTTTTGTAACACCAGTGTAGTTCATGAATGTACCAGCACTTACAAAGAAAGGAATGGCAAGTAGCGATATGCTCTCTGTTCCTGTAATCATTTGCTGTGCAAAAACAACTGGATTGATTCCTGGTTTTAAAAGGAAATATACCAAAGATCCACCTAATATAGATACAAATACAGGAACCTTAAAAAATAATAGCAATAATAGAGTTGAGGCACATAAGATAATAATAAAAGTCATTATGCTACCTCCTTTACTTTTTTGTCAGCTACATATTTTGTGTAGAAATAACTCACCAACATATCAATACATGATAGAGGAGCTATTGAATATATAAACCAATAAGAAATTCCTAACATTGAAGTGGTTCGACCACTTCTAAGAAATAATTTTACAAATCCAATACTTTGAATAAATAAATATCCGAGGACGAACAAAACGATAGCATCGATAAAATATTCAACTACCTTCTGCATTTTAACAGGCATCGATTCAACAACTATTTCAATAGCTACATGATTGTGCGTTCTAAAAGCAGCACCGGCTGCTCCAAATACAATCCAAACCATACAGAATAATTGTACCTCTTCTAGCCAGGTAAAAGGCTTACCAACAACATATCTCATCAATACTCCTATGGTGGTTAAGACAACCAAAACCACCAAGGAAATTGCTGAAACATAGAGATCAAGGTTTTTTAATATCCTTAATACTTTATTTTCACTACTCATTTATCACGTCCCCTTCTAAACTTTTTAGCTAATTAGTTGGCACCCATTGCTGCACGAACTGTATCATATAGACCTTCAGACCAACCAAAGTCATCACCATGATCATAGAATGCTTTTGATGCTGCTTTGAATTCTGCAGTCATTTCAGGTGTCATCTCTGTTACTATAACACCTTCGTCAACCATTTTCTGTAAGTATTCAGATTGGCTATTTGCTTGCAATTCATTGTTATAAACACCTGCTTCATGACCAGTACTGATTAATAAATCCTGTTGTGCTGGAGTTAAAGTGTTGAAGAAATCTGAAGACATTACCCAAGTTGTGAAATTCTTAACGTGACCATCAAGAAGTAAATACTGAGCTACTTCGTGCAGTTTTCTACCATATAATGTTGATAATGGATTTTCAGCACCATCAATAGTTTTTGTCTGCAATGCTTGATATACATCACCTAAGCTCATTCCTGTTGAAGTTGCACCCAATACGTCCATACCAATACTTTGGATCTGGTTAGCTGGAACACGAATTTTCATACCTTCAAGATCTGATAAGGATTTAACAGGTTCAACAGTTAAAGTATCTCTTTGACCATATACCCAGTTAGAGCTTACAAGCTTCAAGCCTTTAGCATCTAGTTTTTCACTTTGAGTTTTATACCAGTCACTATCTACTAACTGCCAACATTGATCCCAATTGTCAAAAAGGAAAGGTCCGAAAACAATACCAAAATCTTCTACTCCATAATTAGCATAGAAAGCACCATCAGCCAAAGTCATTACAGGTTCGCCCAATAACATTGAATCAATTAATTTGCTCTTTGAACCTAATTGACTATCTGGGAATAATTCAATCACCAAAGAACCATCACCCTGTTCAGCTACCAATGATTGCCATTCTTTCAAAGCCTGTCCGATAGGTTCTGCCATTGAATTTCCAAAACCAATTTGTACCTTTACAGGTTTTGGAGACGCTGCTACTTTTTCAGTATTACCGTTTGCGAACAATGATGTTACCAATAAACCACTTAGCATTAATAATGCTAAAACTTTCTTTTTCATAAAAAACTCCTTTGTTTTAATTTCTATTTATAAATTTATTTAACTTTTAAATATATTAAATTTTCTATTTTTCTATTTTGTAAAATCAATCATTACCTTAAGCATTTGACCTTGGTTGTTACTAAATTCTGAAAAAGCTTTTGCAGCATCATCAAATTTATACATATTGGTGATAATCTTCTTTAAAGGTACTTCACCACTCTTTACTAAATCAATTAATTCTAAGAAATCACTCTTAAGAGCATTCCTTGAACCCATAATATTTAATTCTTTTTGTTGAATTCTAGTAAAATTAAAATCAAGATTCTTCTTACCAACACCGATTAAAACAACTCTACCACAAAAGCAAGCCGCATCTATGCTGTTTTGGAAGGTTGAAGGTAAACCTACTGCTTCAATTACTACATCAAAACCATTGTTATTTGTAATTTCATTAACACTCTTTATAAATTCTTCAGGAGAAGAATTAAGAATTACACCATCAACACCAAAAGCCTTAGCTTTTTCAAGTTTATCTGGTGCTATGTCAGTGATGTATACATTAGCACCTTTTGATTTAGCTGCTACTGCTGCAAGCACACCAATTGTTCCAGAACCGATAACCAATACGTTATCGCCGGCTTTAACTTGACCTCTTTTAACACCATGATAGCTAATGCAGAAAGGTTCAATTGCAGCTAGTTCTCTAGGATCCAAGCCCATTCCATCATAAACTCTTTCAATTGGCATTGTTTTATATTCACAAAATACACCATCTCTTTGACAACCAAGTGTTTCATTGTGCTCACATGCATTCACAAGTCCTCTTTGACAAGAATAGCAAGTTTCATCATTGAAATAAGGATTACATGTAACAACCATGCCTTTTCTCAATCCTCTATCATTGTCATCTACTTCAACAATTTCAGCTGAAAATTCATGGCCAGGAATTCTTGGATAATCAAAATAAGCAAAAGAACCTCTGAAGGATCCAAGATCACTACCACAAATTCCACCATATAATATCTTGAGTAAAACCTCACCTTGTTTTCTAACTGGTTTGGCAATCTCTTTGATCTCAACTTCACCAGGATTATTAATATATACTGCTTTCATTCCACACTCCGCGTTATTCTATATTTTATGTTGTATACAACAATGTATATTTCATATATTAACATATATATTTTTCCTGTCAACAAAAAAATTTATTTTTTTTCCTACATTTTGTTTATTTTTTTTAGAATTCATCAATTAAAGTGTTTAAAGCATGAAAAACGACCATAGGATATTTATATAATACTTTTTTGAAATTATAATAATATATCTACTTATGTATAGTAATATTCCTATTAATTACAAAATATGATATTTTTGATGTTTATTCGATATTTTTTTATTTGTTGTATACAACAACAATAATTCATAGTACAATCCTAACAAAATAGTATTTACTATTTAATTTTATTTGAGTAAAATTAAACTTAAGAGGAACTTACTAATGATAACAGAATCTTTAAAGCTTAAGGCCTACAACATAATCAAAAAGAACATTGTAGAATGTATTTATACTCCAGGTTCAATGATTAATGAGGAACAGCTAAAAGCAGAATTACTTATTAGTAGAACTCCAATAAGAGATGCTTTGAGCAGGATTGAACAAGAAGGACTTATTCAAATTAAACCTAAAAAAGGTATTCTTATTACACCAATAACGATAGATGAAATTAATAAAATATTTGAGGTAAGATTGCTACTTGAACCATATGCTATTCAAAAGTATGGTAATAGTTTAAACACAAACACCCTACTAGAGTACCTTAGCTACTATAGAGGTGAAAAATCAGATCAACTTACAAAAGAAAAGGTTATTGAGTTAGATGATAGCTTTCATGAGTTAATCATAAGTTGCATTCCTAATAATTACCTTACAAACTTTTATGATGTTATAACCTCACAGAACAAAAGGCTTCGAGTTTTATCTGGTAGTGAATATACCAACAGAATTGAAAAAGGTCAAAACGAACATGTTAAGATAATAGAGGCTCTATTAAAGGAAGATTATGATGGAGCAACAAAAGCACTTGTTGAACATCTGCAAGAATCTAAGAGCAGTTCATTTAAGCTATTAACAAGAATTCCACCTAATGTTGCTGCTTGGACAAATACTCCATCAAATTTATAAACCTTTTTTAAACCGATTTATTCTTACTACTTTGATATTTGCACAAACTATAGATCAGAACTCATTAAACTATGCACTTTTTTAAAAGTGGAATCCTTAAAAGTAAGAATGACGAAAAATAAGCGATACAACTAGTTAAAATTTTGAATTTAATTGGTTTTCTGCAAGAAAATTGAGCATTAACACCATCAATACTTTTATGGAGCATTTCACAAAACTCATGATTATGCACTCTTACTTTGCTAGAGAATAAAGCTATACAAAAAGTATTTTATCACCCATGCACCCTATGATATCTCTGCAATGGAAACAGAGGGAATTAATAATAAAATCCAAACCATCAGTATGTTGGGTTATGGCTATCCAAAAGATGATTGGTTTCTCAAACTTTTTGATGCAAGTAGGAAAGCCTATATCAGAATTTCAGTCTCTAACAAAATCTCCCAAAGCTCACAACTTTTATGAATAGCTTTTTTCTACTCATAGGAAGTTCCTCCTAGAAGTCCTTTCATATAAAATTCATGAATTTTTGTAGTGTCATAACGAACTTCAGGAAAATCGACGAGACTATATAATTCGGAATTTAACGTTTCTTTATTTTTAGTTATAAAATATATTTGTTCTTTCATATATTTTTTCAAATCCAAATGCAATGCATTGTGAGTTGTTATTATAAATTGACCAGTATGCTCCTTTCCATTAATAAAAGAAATAATTCTATCTGATAAGATAGGATTTAAAACTCTATCCACCTCATCAGCAAAAATAGTTTTATTTTCGTATACAACTCTATATATTTGTACCGCCCATGCAAAAAATTCTCTGACACCATTAGAATCATTTTGTAATTCTTTCGAAAATATCTTGCCATTATCCTTTTTTCGCTTAATAAGAGTTTTTAAAAAAGGATTTTCTTCATTGATTTCAATACCAGAGATAGAATAATCTACCATTTTTAGTATTGATAAAAACTCTTTTTGATTAATAATTCTTATATCATCTTCCACTTTTGTAAAATCTTTATGAAGGTCATAGTTGTAAAGTATATAATCAGCGAATAGATCGTTATTAATCCAATTCACAAGCTTAATTGAATCTTTATTCCCTAGTAATGCCAATTTGCTTATAAAGAGTCCAATTTTAGCATTTTCGTCGAACGTACTCTTTAAAGCAGCTTCTATTTCTTTTGATACATTAGCTTTAAAGGAATATTCAAAATTTAAATTATACTTATCATTTTTTTTATCATTAATTCTATATACAGAAAGTATATTTTTTTTTGTGCTATTTTTTTTATCTTGACTAAATAATTCTTCCTTAATAATACCAAATATGTCTATTTGTATATTATAAGAATAAATCTTATTATCTAAAATCACTTCAATAGAAAACTTTTGTTTGGTATCACATTGTGATAAATCTTCTGAACAAATATTGTTTGTATTTATCAATTGCATGTTTGCTCGTATTTCAGAGGTTTTCTCAAATAATGATTTGAAAAAATTAATACTTTTTATAAAGTTGGTTTTTCCACCTGCATTTTCTCCTACTATTACCATTGTTTTTAAGGGAGACAAACCTAAATTTGTTTTATTAAAATTATTTGGAAATCTGTTTCTTACCTTAGTAGGAGAAGCAATCATATCAAATTCACTTAAATCTAAGAATGAACAAAAATTATTATATTCATATTTACATAGCATAAAAGGCTCCTTTTAATAGTAAAACAATAAACTGTTTTACTAGCAATAGGATATACGTATAATATATACTTAACAAGTAAATATTATAGTATAAGCCAAAACCAAGTTTTAGAAGCTATTTTAAATTAAGATTATTACTAAATACAGTGTTGATAAATTAGAATAAACTACCTCATGGGCAATCCCAGAGACATAGACCAAAAGATCAATAGGTACCTAACAAATATAATTTTATATAACTTTATTTTTCTCCTTAGTTTCTTACATAATCAACTATAATATTTTTACAAAAAACCATACCAGCTCCTGAAACAAAGAGGACACCAGAAATAATTTCCAGTGTCCTTTTATAATTACGAAAGTAAAAAGTCTATTACTGTGGCTGCTTACCAATATAAGCTAAGATACCACCATCTACATAAAGAACATGTCCATTTACAAAGTCTGATGCTTCACTTGCTAAGAATACTGCAGGACCTTCTAGGTCTTCAGGATTTCCCCAACGAGCTGCAGGAGTTTTTGAAATAATGAAATTATCAAACGGATGACGAGAGCCATCTGCTTGTTTTGCTCTTAATGGTGCAGTTTGTGGTGTTGCAATATAACCAGGTCCAATACCATTACATTGAATGTTGTGCTCGCCATATTCACTACAAATATTACGAGTTAACATCTTAAGTCCACCCTTAGCAGCTGCATAAGCACTAACAGTTTCTCTACCAAGTTCACTCATCATTGAACAGATGTTGATAATTTTACCTGCATTCTTTTCAATCATTATTGGAAGAACGGCTTTTGAAACAATAAATGGAGCAGTTAGGTCAATATCAATCACCTTTCTAAAGTCTGCTACTTCCATTTCAATCATAGGTGTTCTTTTGATAATTCCTGCATTGTTAACAAGAATATCAATTGTGCCCAAATCTTTTTTGATTTTTGCAACACATTCTATTACTGCAGGTTCATCAGTTACATCACAAACATAACCTTTAGCATCGATTCCAATTTCTTTATAGGATTTTAATCCTTTATCAACCAATTCTTGATTGATATCGTTAAATGCAATCTTTGCACCAGCATTTGAAAAACCAGTTGCAATGGCAAAACCAATACCATAGGAAGCACCTGTTATCCAAGCAACTTTTCCTTCTAATGAAAAATTAGTACTCATTTTATAATACTCCTATTAATTAACGTAAATCTTCTGTAGCAATAAAATCTTGATCTGAATAAGTTCTATTCTCACCACCCATTGACCAGATAAAGGTATAATTTCTTGTACCAGAACCGCAATGAATTGACCAACTTGGATTAATTACAGCTTCGTCATTATGCATTGCAATATGTCTTGTCTGAGTAGGTTCACCCATAAAATGGAATACTGTCTGATTTTCAGGAATATCAAAATAGAAATAAACTTCCATTCTTCTTTCATGAGTATGAGCTGGCATTGTGTTCCATACAGAACCTTCTTCAAGATGAGTTAGACCCATTGATAATTGACAAGTATCAAGAATATCTGGATGGATATATTGATTAATTGTTCTTTCATTGCTTTCTGCTAAAGATCCTAAATGTAGATGTTTTGCATCTGCAAGTGTAATCAACTTTGCAGGGAAAGCTTTATGAGCTGGAGTTGAATTCATATAGAATTTAGCTGGATTCTTGCTATCTACAGAAGATAATAATACTTCTTTACTACCCTTTGGAAGATATAAAGCATCATAATGGTTTAAGTTATATTCTTTACCATCTACTTTAACGCAACCTTTTTCACCAATGTTAATAATACCTAGTTCTCTTCTTTCTAAGAAGTAATTAACACCGAAATCAGCCATAGCGACAATATTTTTGTCTAATTTAATTTCTTTAGTTGTAGGTAATGCACCTAAAGTTACAATTCTGTCTACATGTGAATAAACACTTGTTACATCATTTTCAACGAAAATGTTTTGAATTAAGAATTCTTCTCTTAATTCTTCTGTGTTCATACGTGAAAATGGTTTCTTTCCTGTTGAGTAACGAATATCCATATCTAATATCTCCTTATATTATTATTCTTCCATAAAATAGGAAGAAAATTTAGTTACAATTTGCTCTCGAAGACGGCGTACACCACCGTGCAAGTGAGCTTCAATTATTTCTGAAGCTCCATCTTTATCTTTATTTTCAATGGCCTTTAATAAAGCTACATGTTCATTTACAATTTCTGTAAAATGCTTCGCATCATCTACCAAGTCCAATATTTTAAATCTTGTATAATGCACATCTAAATTTTGTAGTAAATTCCAAAGGTATTTATAATGTGTAGTATCAAACCAAATTTTATGCAGCTGACTATCAATCTCATAAAACTGTGTTGCTGTAAAATTATTGCTATCTAACAAAATCTTTTGCTTATTAAGATTATTATTCAAATCACAAAGTGAATATTCATCATATAAATCTATGTAAGCCTTGATAACTTTTTCTTCAATTGCACTTCTCATAAAGATTGATTGCTGTACAATCGACAAATTAATTAAAGAAGCCCTAGCACCCTTATAAGGAATAATTTCCAATAATCCAATATCTGATAGTCTTTGAAAAGCGGTCCTAACAGGAGTTCTCGATACTGAAAATTTATTACAGATATCTTGTTCTAATATTGTTTCTCCAGGTTTGATATTAAGATTTAATATATCTTCTTTTAAAGTCTCAAATACAATTAATGCATTATCCTTCGATTTGGTTGTTATACCCATTATTGTTTTTCCTATTTTGCATACAAATTTTTTATTTGTATACAAATTTTATATTTGTATATTAACTTGCTTTTCATTTCATGTCAAGCAAAGTCTTCTCAATTGTATTCCAATCAACATATTCTGTTAAGTCTAATGCAAAAATTAAACTCTTACTTATTTCGAAGACTCAACAAACATATTTTTTCAATAACTTCTTCCTTAGGCACTAATTAAAAAAAATAAACTTAATATTTTATGTTAATCTGTAATAAACCACAACTAAATAAGCTTTATTTGAGAGTAATTTTAATGCTTGTGATAAAGAGTTTAGAATTGAATTAACCTAATTTTTCAGAAATTACTATTCAAAAATGAAGATTTTCTAAGTTAAAAAAGACAAATATATTCAAGGAATTGAAATGATTTTTGCAGATTTTATTTTTTTATTGGAGAAACAAAGAATACTTCCATGAAATAAATCACCTATGGAAAGTGATTTTATTACTAATATTTTTAATAAGAATAATTGGTAATATCCGACTTATATTACCTTCTTGTCTGCCCACTTGCCACTTCTTGCACGAAGTAAAAAGCAAGTAGAACGACATACCCAATCTATTATCATGGCAAGCCAAACACCCATTAACCCAAGAGAGATTACGCTGGTTAGTAGATAAGCACCACCTACTCTAAACATAGACATACTGATCAAGGAACAAACAAGTGTAAATTTTACATCACCTGCTGCTCTTAAAAAATTAGGAAGAGCAAAAGAACTGGTCCATAGAATAGCTGTAGCAACCAAAACAATGAAGCTTGTATTATATGCAATACCATATGCTAAATCACTCAAGCTATATAACTTAATGATAAAAGGCATTAATAATATTAAAAGACCTGATAACGAAAATATTAATATGAGTGATATCTTAAAAAGAAGCTTTAAATAGTATCTAGCCATATCCTTTTCACCAGCACCCAAGCACTGACCAATAATTGTGGGAGCAGCAAGAGAGATTGCAACACCAGGAAGAGTTCCAAAAGTACAAAGGTTTCCTACTACTACATTTGCTGCTATAGAAGCGAGTCCCAAACTTGCAACAATACTTTGAACCACAATCTTTCCAATTTGAAAAACACTGTTCTCTATTGCATTTGGAACGCTGATTTTGAAAATTCTCTTGAGCATGGTCCATTCCAATCTTATTCTGTACAACTTAGTTAACCTTAAAGGAGTATCTTTTGTACTGATTAAGAACAACATCAATAAAGCCGCAACTATCCTAGAGATCAAGGTAGCAAGTCCTGCACCAAAAACACCCCACTTAAAGACAAAGATGAAAAGAGCATTGAATGAAACATTCAATACATTCATCAATAAAGACACCTTCAAAGATATTTTAGAATTTCCAAGTGATCTAAATAATGCTGAAACAGAGGTATATATACCTAAAAAAGGAAAATAAAGAAACACGAAATTAAAGTAAGTTAGACTGGCAATTTCAATTTCTTTATCAATGCTTCCAAATATAAAATGAACCAATGGTTTTTTAAGAGGAATAAAAATCAAAGCAATTACAATTCCCAAAAGAAAAGAGATAAAGAACAATTGTTTAGCTGCTTCTTTTGCATTCTTGTTATCTTTCTTTCCCAGGTACTGACTTATAACAACAGCTCCACCAGTAGAGAAAGCAGAAAAAAGAAAAATAAAAAGTAAAGACAAACTATCTATTAGCGAAACGCCACTTATTGCCGCTTCACCAACTGATGCAACCATAATGGAATCTGCCATCCCAATAAGTACAGCTAGTAATTGCTCTCCTAATAAAGGTAATATTAATATTGCCAAATACTTATTTGAGAATCTTAAATTTGATTTATCTATCTTATTCTTCATTTTAAAAAATGTAGACTCTAAAAATTAAAAAATCAACCAAATCAAGAAAAATATTAACAAGATTCTACCAATTTTGAATTATAAGAAACCCCACAGATTTCTCTCATACCTTGAAACAATAATTAATAGCAATTAATTATTATTAGGACTTCTTTGCTTTATTGCATTCATCAAATAGCTGTAATACGATATTGAATTTGTGATTATTTTAAAATATTAAAACAATATATTGGTCTTTTATAACTTTAACTGTATAAAAGACCAACATGTTAGTTCTTATATACAAATTTATTAATTGGATATATACTATATATATGATTGATATAGATTCCCTGGTAAAGACACCAAATGACATTCAACTAATTATAGCTGCTAATTTTAAAAAAAGAAGAAAAGAACATCGAATAACTCAGAAAGAATTATCTAATAAATCTGGGATTCCTCTTGCAAGCATTAAAAGATTTGAACAAATTGGAGAAATTTCACTCAAAAGTTTGATCAAATTATCTCAAGCTTTAGATTATGAAAAAGAATTACTTAATCTTTTTATCAAACCCTTTTATGCAAATATAGAAGATATGCTAAATGAATAACAATATGATAAAAGTTCAGTATAAAGGACAAATTGTTGGCACTCTTATCTATAAGGATCACCTTGCAAGTTTCCACTATACTCAGGATTGGATAAATAAAGGTTTTTCAATTAGTCCTTTAGCTCTTCCCCTGTCAGATAAAATTTATACATCTGATTTTCAACCTTTTTCAGGAATGTTTGGGATATTCAATGATAGTCTCCCTGATGATTGGGGAGTATTGCTAACAAACAAAATGTTATTAAAAAATTCAATAAATTCCCTTTCAATAACACCACTTGATCGATTGGCAATTATAGGAAACTCTGGAATGGGTGCGTTGGTATATTCCCCTCAAGAAAAGT
>CAYWGU010000066.1:0-15577 GCA_964457975.1 uncultured Spirochaetaceae bacterium
GGCCATAATGTCTGCTATTAACTTCATAATGCTTGGTAATGCCTATGGTATTCCATATGGTTCTTTAATTGCTAGATTCAACAAGAAATCAAAAGGTGCAGTTGATACACGTTCCAATCCCTTTTATGAGATTGCAATGCTTCTATCTTTTGTTGTATTTATTCCATTAGCATTGATTCATTCTTTTCTTGCAAGATTGTTTAGACGACCAGTTTTAAAAGTATGACAAGGTCAAACATCAATTTCCATGTCGTTGTTGTAGTATAATTCATCCCTCTCATTAATTTCTCTTTGAACAGTGCAGGGTGAACCAAATGCTACAACGTTTTCTGGTATATCTTTTGTTACAACGGAGCCAGCGCCAATTACACTGTTTTTATGAATGGTAACACCTGGTAGGACAATGACATTTGCACCAATCCAAACATTATCTTCAATTACTATTGGAAGATTGTATTGAGCCCCTTTCATTCTAAGGGAGGGGGAAATGGGATGAGTTCCACAATCAAGAGTAACATTTGACCCCATCATTACATGGTTTCCAATTATTATATCGCAATCATCAATTAAAGTTAAATTAAAATTAGCATAGAAATATTCCCCTAAATAAACATTTTTTCCTCCCCAATTCGAATGAAGTGGTGGCTCGATGTAGCAACCTTCACCTATTTGAGCAAACATCTCATAAAGAAGCTTCTCTCTTCTATGCGTTTCTGAAGGTCTTGTATTGTTGAAATCCTTTAAATTTTCGAGTGCTATAGCTTTTTCTTCCAAAAACTCTGGTGTTTCAAAATAAATTTTCTTATTTTGCATTCTGTATATGATATCTTCTTTAGTCATTTTTCTTTCCCTTATTGTTTTGTATCAAAAGTCGTGTTTTTTTTGGAAGCTTGCTGAATACCAAAAAGTATGATTCATCGATCAAATCATTTATCATGCCTTCAGGTAATTCATCTAGCTTATTAAGAATAATTGAGCTCCAATGAATTTTATTCATATGATATCCTGGAATAATAACGTCTGGATACATATCGCGTAATTCCATATTATCCTCAACTCTAAGTTTCAGATTTAATAAATCAGCAGAAAGTTTATCATTATGGCTTAGAATGGAAACAATCTTTTTTTGGACAGTGTAAACATAGTTATCCCATTCAATCTTATAGGCTCCAATGCATCCTGTATTCAATAAGAATTGCTTGTGAATTTCAGGGTAATTAAGATGAATATCAAATACAGGAAATCCTGTCTCTGAATTTATAATTATATCTTTATTGTTTGTCATGCTAAGTAATAATATCACATGTTTGCTCTATTTGAAATAAATTGATTTTTATTTTCTTGAGAAGAGTTATTAAAATTTATATTAAATTGAATCTCAAACTAAATCTACATGTTAATAATATGTTAATAAGTAGAATGTTTCTTGATTTATAAGGTAGCAGTGTGAGAATATGTATATATGAGTATTAAAAAAATATTGGTAGTAGATGATGAAACGGATATAATTGAGTTAATTACCTTCCAGTTAGAAAGAGATGGTTATATAGTAATCAGTGCAAACGATGGAATAGAAGCTGTCAGCAAGATTAATAAGGATAAACCTGATTTGGTTATATTGGATATCATGATGCCACGAATGAGTGGTCTTGATGTTGTTCAGTTGTTACGCGGCAATGAGGATAAAAAATCTCTTCCAATTATCATCGTTTCAGCAAAAGGCACTGAGGATGATATTGTTGAAGGTATGGATCTTGGCTCTGATGATTATCTCACAAAACCTTTTAGTTTAAAGGTCTTATCATCAAAGGTAAAAGCGATTTTTAGACGTAAAGAGCAACTACAGACTTCTGGTGAACCCACTTTACCTGATGAACTAATATCGTATAAAAAACTAACTCTAAACAAGAGGCGTCATTCATGTACTTTAAATGAGCAAATTATAGAGCTAACTGCTACAGAGTTTGAATTGCTTTACTTACTGGCGGGAGAACCTGGTAGGGTGTTCACTAGAAATCAATTAATCAATGAATCAAAGGGAAATGATTATCCTGTAACTCAAAGAGCAATTGATGTTCAGATTGTATCACTTAGAAAGAAACTAGGTGATTTTGGTAAGACTTCAATTAAAACTGTATGGGGAATAGGGTATAAAATTGAAAATGAGATTTAAAAATCAATTACTTTTAACAATAACAACCACTGTACTTTTGGGGTTGATCTTTAGCATCACTATTGCTCGATCAACCTTTAGTTCAACACTACTTGATTCAAAAAAACAACTTCTAGCATCCGAGAGTCAGTATATTGAATATTATCTAATTAATGATGAAATGAATCCAACAAAGTTAGATAATTATGCATCAAAGCACAATGTAAGAGTTACAATAATAGATACTGAAGGAAAACCTATTTATGATTCCATGGTAGATTTTAATGATATGGAAAATCATTATTATAGAGCAGAAATAAAGGGTGCTCGAGCGGGTGATACCTCTTATGCTATACGTGAAAGCAACACCACTCATTATAATACCTTATATAGTGCAACATATTTTCCATCTTCTCAAACCTATGTTAGAACAGCAACCAATATTGAAGAATTGAATATATGGGATACTCGTTTTTTAACACAGCTACTTCCTTTTATTATTGTGTTGGCAATTGTTATTTTGGTTCTTTCTTTTATCTTGATTGGAGTCATAACACGACCTGTTCAGGAATTAGCTTCAGCTGCAAACAAATATAGACGAGGTGATTTCTCAAGTAAAACTGCCATTGAAAAGCCCTATGAATTTGCAAGATTATCATCAGTCATGAATCAAATGGCAGATGATATTAATGAGCAAGTAAACAAGCTAACAGATGATAGAAACACATATTCTTCAATCTTATCTTCAATGGCTGAAGGTGTGCTTGTAACCGATGGTGAAAAAAGAATCACACTCTGCAATCGTGCTGCCATTGCAATGTTTGGACTTGATGTGACAGAGCCTGTATCACTTATGGGGCTCTTTTTAGATATAAATTTTGACACAACAGTTACAAATGCAATGAAGAAGAATAAAACTTCAAAGTATATTCTTTCTAGATTTGGACACCTTAGTGGTGAAACTGCAAAGATAATGGGAGAGGGGGAGAGCAGAACTTATCAGGTAATAATTGCACCAATATCACTTAGGGATGAGGTAAGTGGATCTGTCATTACCTTCAATGACATAAGTGAGTTAAAGCATCTAGAGAATGTTAGAGAGGATTTTGTATCAAATGTATCACATGAATTGAAAACGCCATTAACCTCAATTGCAGGTTTTTCAAGTATCCTTGTAAAGGAGAATCTTGATGAGATTAAAAGAAAAAAATATGCAGCAATCATAGAGAAGAATACCTTACAGATGAAAGGAATAATTGAGGATCTACTAACTCTTGCCTCTTTGGAAAAAGACGATGCCCAAATAGAGATGAAGAGTGAAAATATATCGTCCTTAATTGAAGAGTCAATTGATAGCTGTGAATATAAAGCAAATGAAAAGAATATAAGGATTGAATACAAAAATAAGATTGATATAAACCTTTTTTGTTCTGCCTTTCTATTAAAGCAAGCCATTCTTAACTTATTGACAAATGCAATATCGTACAGTGAAAAAGATAAAACAGTCATCATAGAAACCTTTGAAGGTGATAGAGATTTTAAAATAAGGGTAAGCGATCAAGGTGTTGGAATTCCAAGGAAAGACCAAGATAGAATATTTGAACGTTTCTATCGTGTAGATAAAGCTCGAAGCAAGAGCAGTGGTGGAACAGGTTTGGGCCTATCGATTGTACGGCACATAATGAGCCTTCATGACGGAAGTGTTTCGGTTGAAAGTCGAGAGGGCATTGGTTCAACGTTCACTCTTACTCTCTTGAAAGAGAACCAGGATATGAGTGTAATTAAAGAGAAAAACAAGGGTTTTTATCCTCAATTTTAAGGTTTTAATAAAATAATAAATTCTAATGAAATAGAATCATAGTATTCCCTGTAGTATTACCAAATATAATATTTCGGGGCTATTTTTTTGCAATAATTTTAATGGTGATTTTGATAGTATTGATGATTTATCTATCTAGAAAAAATAAGACTTAACACAATTCTAACACTTTATTTGGTTTTTTTTGTCAATTAACACTTTCCTAACATTTTGCTAGCAATTTCCTTATATGTTGATTGTATCTTATGAATATCAATTATTTTATAAGGAAGAAAATACAATGAAAAAATTACTATCATTATTAACTGTTCTATGTGTGGCAAGTACCTTGATATTTGCTGGCGGATCTTCTGAAACTAGTACTGCTAAAGAAAGTATTACAAACTATACATTTGGTGGTTCATCAACAGTAGCCCCAATTGCCAATGCTGCAATTCCTGGTTTTGAGAATCAGAATCCTGAAGTAAAAATTACCTATGAAACAACTGGATCTTCAGTTGGTATCAAGAACTTACTTGCTGGAACATTCTCTTTAGCTGGTGCTTCACGAGAACTTAAGGATGCAGAATTAGAAAAGGGTGCAGTAAAAACTGCAATTGCTTTAGATGGTCTTACAGTTGCTGTTAATAAATCAGTTGCTATCTCAAATCTAAGCATGCTTCAACTTGCAAATATTTTTGCTGGTAATATAACAACCTGGAGTGAAGTTGGTGGTTCTGATACTCCTATTGAATTGATTGTAAGAGATGAAACTTCAGGTACATTTGGCTCATTTACAGAAATTGTTGTTGAAAGCCAATTAGGTAAGGGCTCTATTCAGGCAAAGAAAGCAATTGTAGCCAAAGAAAATGGTGAGGTTGCAACAAAGATTGCCTCAACTCCAGGTGCAATTGGTTATATTGGAATGGGATTTGCTTCAATTGTAACAGATAAAGGTGGTAAGGAATTATCAATAGATAAAGAATTACCAACAATTGACAATGTCCTAGATAATGTCTATCCCATCTCAAGAGCACTGTACATCATCACAATGGGTTCTCCTAAAGATGGTACAGTTGAAAAAGCTTTCATAGATTATATTCTAAGTGATGCAGGTCAAGATATCGTAGTTGAAAAACAATTCATTCCACTTAGCTAAGAAAGGAATATTATGAAAACCAAATCAATTAACTTAAGACGTAAAATTGAAGCAAGTAGCAGGGTTGTCCTGCTACTTACCGCCACTGTTTCTGTTTTAACCGTTATATTAATTACAATATTTATAGTGCAGCAGGGTATCCCAACCTTTAAGAATGTTTCAATGAAAGAATTTTTATTCTCAACTGATTGGAGTCCTTCAAGTTTGTCGGATCCTCATTATGGGATTGCATCATTCATTGTAGCAAGTATTGAGGTAACACTTCTTTCTATGGTCCTTGCACTTCCTGTTGCTTTATCGTGTGCAATTTATTTAAGTGAGTTTGCAAAAGGCCCATTTGCAAAGATACTTAGAGGTGGAATTGAATTGTTGGCAGGTATTCCATCAATTATTTATGGACTATTTGGAATAGCAATAATTGTACCTATGGTAAGAAATACAGTTGGTGGTAATGGATATTCTCTTCTTTCAGCTTCAATAATATTGGCTATTATGATTTTGCCAACAATAATAAACTTTTCAGAAGTATCAATTAAAGCCGTGCCCTTTGAAACAAAAGCGGCCTCTATTGCAATGGGTGCTACAACCTGGCAAACAATATATAAGGTTATACTTCCATCGGCTATTGGTGGAATTGTATCCTCAATAATTTTAGCCTTAGGACGTGCTATTGGTGAAACAACAGCAGTGGTACTTGTTGGAGGTAACGCACCAATATTTGCACTTAATCCTACAAGTATGGGACGAACTTTAACCATGAACATCATAACAGATATGAGCTATGCAGAAGGAGTACATATGAATGCACTGTTTGCAACGGCAATGTTATTATTTGCCTTCATTCTTTTACTTAATTTGGTGGTAGTCTGGATAACAAGAAAAGAGTGTTTAAATGGATAGAAAACAATCAAATAATGTAGCCTTAGCTACAATTAGAATCTTATCAGTATTATCAATTGCAATATTGATAATAATTCTAGGGTATTTAATATTTAGGGGCTTGAGATATACAAATCAAAAAGAAATAAATGTGATTCCGATTGCAAGTGTTGATGAGAATTTTGAAATATATACCAATAAAAAAGCTCATTTAGATGAATTGGATTGGTTTACCTTACAAAGTATGGCTAAAGGTCGAGTTAGAACTCTTCGAACCATTAGTACTGTAAATGAAAAATTCCACTTCTATGTAGATTCAAGAATTGGTGATGAATTATCTTCCTACCTTGCTACTCCTATATTGGATAAAAACATCATAACACCAGAGACAGACATTGATTTCAAATCGGATAAAGGTGGCATGATTGTGCTACCAATAGGGGCGAAACGCCCATCAGGTTATGTTAAGGTGTCCTTGTTTGATATGGTTGTCTACGTAAACCCGGCTGTAACAGAGCTAAGGAACAACAGAAGAATTGGTTCTGTTACAACTGATCAAATTATAAGTTTGAAGGACGGGACCATCTTAAATTGGAATGAATTGGATGGACCAGATTTAAAGGTCGTCTATGTTGAGGATGCATTGAAGATTGGTGAGATTCCAGGAAGCATAAGTGTTGTAGCGGCCAATAGTGCTTACAATATGGATGATGTTGATTCTTTAAAAATAATTCACATTAAATCAGGTTGGAATATATCACTTGATTATCTAATAACGAATGCACAGGAATCAGGTGCATTTGGAGGAATATTTTCAATCATTCTAAATACACTTATAATGATTATTTTGGTACTTGCTATATCAACTCCAATTGGAATAGGTTCTGCAATTTATCTTTCACAGTATGCAAAGAAAAATAAAGTAACCACCATCATAAGAGCTGGTATTGATTTATTATCAGGGGTACCATCTATCATTTTTGGATTGTTTGGTATGTTAATTTTTGTTCAGCTATTTGGGTGGGGATTCTCTTTGATAAGTGGTTGTTTAACCCTATCTTTGATGATTCTTCCAACTATAATTAGAACAAGTGAAGAATCAATCAACACTGTTAATAATCAGATGATATTTGCAAGTAGAGGTCTTGGTGCAACCAAGATAGAAACAATTTTTAAAATTGTCCTACCAGCTGCTAAAAATGGAATTGTTACAGGTGTAATTCTTGCAACAGGACGTGCACTTGGTGAAACAGCTGCCCTTGTATTTACAATAGGATCATCTACTGATGTTGCAACAAGTTTGACAAGTAGCTCTCGTGTATTGGCTCAGCATATTTATTTATCAATTATTGAAGGTCAATCAATTGATAGAGCATTTGCAGCTGCATTGCTACTTATAATACTTGAATTAATTATAAATTCCATTGCAAAATCAATGATGAATAAGGGAAAAAAATAATGAGCGATAATAAACTATTTGATGTTAAAAATTTAAGTCTTTGGTATGGAGAGCATAAAGCATTAAATGATATTAATATGGAAATTGAATCTAATAAGATAACAGCTTTTATTGGTCCTTCAGGATGTGGTAAATCCACATTCTTAAGAGTCTTAAATCGTATGAACGATTTAATTGATGGGGTTAAGATAGAAGGTAATGTAGCTCTTCAAGGACGTGATATTATTAATGACGTTGATATTATGGACTTAAGAAGAGAGGTTGGAATGGTTTTTCAAACGCCAAATCCCTTTCCAATGAGCATCTATGACAATGTTGCCTATGGTCCAAGATTGTTTCAGAAATATAAAAAAGCAGAGATGAATGCAATTGTTGAAAAAGCATTGAAGCAAGCTTCTTTATGGGATGAAATAAAAGATCGCCTTGATACTAATTCAATGAAATTATCTGGTGGACAGCAACAACGTTTATGTCTTGCAAGAACTCTTGCTACAAACCCTCGTGTCATCTTGATGGATGAGCCAACCTCAGCTTTGGATCCCATAGCAACCTCAAGAATTGAAGAATTGATGTTTGAGCTTAAAAAAGATTATTCTATTGTTATTGTTACTCACAACATGCAGCAAGCATCTCGAATATCTGATACAACTAGCTTTTTCTTAATTGATGATAAGAGATGTGGTTACCTTGTTGAAACAGGTGCTACAAAGGATATATTCTTCAATCCTAAGGATAAAAGAACGGAAGATTATATTTCAGGTAAATTTGGTTAGACCATAATTAAAAGGAATGAACAGATGAAAGATACAGTACAAATTGATGAAAAGTTAAATTTCTTTGATGAATTATTACTAAAAATGGTAACTCGTGTTGAGCAATCAATACTAAAAGCTACCGTTGCATTCAGAGATCGTGATGTTGAAATGGCTAAAAAAGTAATTGCAGATGACACCTTCATAGATCAGATGAGAGAACTTGTTGAAAATGACGCCGTAAGTTTGTTGATAAGTGAAGCACCATATGGCCATTATATGAGACATGTAATTGCCGGACTTAAAATGGTAACATCCTTGGAGAGAATGGGGGATCATGCTGCACATCTTGCAAAAGTTGCTACAGAGATAGATCCTACACAAGAAGGTGAGAGAGCCATAGTAGATAAGATAGTTGAAATGGCAAATGCAGATGCTGCTATGTTTAGAGAGGTTATAAATGCCCTCTCCAAAAAAGATGCAGTAAGAGCACGTGAAATTGCCAAGATGGACAATGAAATTGATAATTACAAGCAAGAAATATATCATATGATATTTGAAGCAAATGACAATTCTAGGTGTGGAAGTCCTAATAATGAGTTGTTTGAATTCTATTATCTTGCAAAGGAATTGGAAAGACTTGGAGATCATGTAACAACCATCTGTAGGTGGATTGTATATATGAAGGAAGGTGAAAAACCTGAATTAAATTAATTTCAATAATTCACATCCTTTCATAGATGATTATATATATTTTTTTGAATAGCTTGTATCAGTATTATATTGGTATAAGTTTTTTATCACAAGTTATTGACAAGTAAAAAGGATTGTTCTATATTTGTCATATGCCTATATGGGAATATGAGTATATGATATAGAGGAGAGTAGATTTATGAACACATTAAATGATTTTTTAAAACTTTCAGGAAATGAGGATCGATTTAGGATGATTGTTTTATTGTATCAAGAAAAACTTTGTGTGTGTCATCTAAGTGGAATACTGGAACTCAGTCAGCCAACAGTTTCAAAGAATCTTGCAAAATTTAGAGATACAAAGTTTGTTGAAACACATCAAGACGGTAAGTATATCTTTTATCAATTTAAAGCAGATGATAAAAATATTAATACTTTTTTAGAAAGTGTTGTAAATGACATAGATGTTTATCCTCAGTTAAACGAAGATAGCTTAAAATTGGCAGTAAAAGATCAGTATATGAATAGTTGTAGCTGTAATTATAATTTATAAAATTAATAATAAGGAAGTATAAAAAATGGAAATAAAAATTTTAGGTTCAGGTTGTCCAAAATGCAAAAAATTAGAAGCAAATTTAAAAGAGGCTCTGTTAAATTTAGGTAAATCTGCAAACATTGAGCATGTAACAGATTCCAGTGAAATTGCAAATTATAATGTAATGAGCACTCCAGGTCTTGTTGTAGATGGAAAAGTAGTTTCTGCTGGTAGGCTTTTAAAACCAAAAGCGATTGAACTTTTATTAAAATAATCGCGTATTTTTTATAGTTAGGAGACAATTAAATGTTTACAAAGATATTATATATAGTGGTTACTGTTTGTTTGGTTATCTCCTTTTACAAAGATAAAGGTAAGATAAAAAAGGCCCTTCGTAAAGCCTGGAAGTCCTTTGAGAATATTCTTCCACAGTTCTTAACAATTATTTTAGTAATTGGAATGATGTTAAGTGTTATTGGTCATGCAACAATTAGCCGTTTCCTAGGATCAAGTTCTGGTGTTATTGGTGTTTTTATTGCACTTGGAGTTGGAAGCATCACCCTTATTCCTGGATTTGTTGCCTTCCCTCTAGCTGCAGCGTTATTAAATAACGGAGCAGGAGTAGCCCAAATTGCAGCATTTGTATCATCCTTGATGATGGTTGGTGTTGTAACAATGCCATTGGAAATTAAGATGTTTGGAACAAAAATCACCCTTATAAGAAACATTAGTGCAATGTTATTCTCATTGGTTGTGGCTTATGTAATGGGGAGTGTTTTATAATGAAAAGTTTAATAAAAAGATATAAATGGTTTTTGATTTTATTGGTTATAAATATCACAGTGGGTATTATATATCCGGAAATTGGGAAGGAATCCTTCATAAACACCAAAATCAATTTCCTTGAAGTTGTATCTGTGTTGCCGCCTATATTTATCCTATTAGGTTTGCTTGATGTGTGGGTTGATAGATCAACCATGGTAAAATACCTTGGAAAAGGTAGTGGTTTAAAAGGCTTTGCAATAGCTATTTTATTAGGAAGTGTTGCAGCTGGTCCTTTGTATGCAGCTTTCCCTGTGGCACTTGTAATGATTAAGAAAAGAGCAAGTCTATTTAATGTTTTCCTATTTGTTGGTGCGTGGTCTACAACAAAAATTCCAATGCTTACCTTTGAGATTGCAAGCCTTGGATTAAAGTTTGCTCTATTAAGACTTGCCTGCAGTATTGTTGGTATTACAATTATTGCATTAATTCTATGTGCTAGTCTAAAAGATAAAGACCATGAAATGGTCTATGCAAAAGCTGATAAAGTTATCTAAAATCAGCATTTCAAATTAATTCTATAAATTGTTTCTTGCTCTAATTTTGATGGAGTTAGGATTGCTATATCCTAAAATAAATATCAATTATTATTTATTTAGGAACAATTGATTTACAAATAAATAAGTTAAAAGGACACAAATTATGTTTAAATGGTTAAATTACTTGGTTACTCTCTTGGTGGAGAAAACCTTTAAGTTGGATGTTACAAGCAGGGTTGGATCTAGTGTGCATTTCTTCTTTTACGACACCATAAAGATAATCATATTGCTTGGTATTATGGTATATGCAATATCATATGTAAGAAGTTTTTTCCCACCAGAAAGAACGAAGAAAATCTTGGGAAGATTCAGTGGTATTAGAGGGAATATAATAGCATCACTGCTTGGTATTGTTACACCTTTTTGCTCTTGCTCATCAGTGCCAATCTTTATAGGATTTGTAGAATCTGGTATTCCTTTAAGCTTTACATTTAGTTTCTTAATTACCTCTCCTATTGTCAATGAAGCAGCCTTTGCAATATTGCTTGCATCCTTTGGTTGGAAGATTGCTATTGTTTATGTAATAACTGGTGTTGTTGTTGGAATTTTGGGTGGTATAATAATTGGTAAGTTACATCTTGAGAAAGAGGTTGAGGAATATGTTTATAAAAAACGTAATGGAACTGACTTCATCCCTGAGATGACGGCAAGAGATAGATTTGTTTTTGCATGGGAGGCTGTGAAGGATATAATTCAGAGAGTCTGGGTGTACTTAATAATTGGCATTGGACTTGGAGCCTTGATTCATGGATATGCTCCCGCTGCACTATTAAGTAAATATGCTGGTCCCAACAATCCATTTGCTGTATTGGTAGGTGTTGCAGTTGGTGTTCCCCTATATTCCAACGCTCTAGGAACAATTCCTATTGCAGAAGCTTTGATTGCTAAAGGTGTTGGTATTGGAACAGCTCTTGCCTTTATGATGGCAACCACAGCTCTATCCTTACCTGAAATGATCTTATTAAGAAAGGTTATAAAACCAAAATTGATTGCAGCTTTTATTATAATTACAGCTGTTGCTATTATTCTAGTTGGTTATCTATTTAATTTCTGGGCGCCATTCTTAATGATTTAATAATAGCAATTGAATTTTTAAAATGAATTAAACCTCAGAAGCTACTACATATATGCTTTTGAGGTTGGATTTTTTTTTATCCTGTTTTATTGTTGATAATATAAATGGAGGCTTTGATGAAAAAAGGTGCAGGTGTTATTTTATATTCTTTTAATTATGATAAAACCCTTTGTGTATTGCTTGGTAAGAGACTTAACAATCCAGGAAAGGGCAGTTGGGCAATAGCTGGAGGCGGTATGGAGGATGTTGATCAAGGTAACTTTCAAAATAATGCTATAAGAGAGTGTTATGAAGAAACTGATATAGCAATTGAGAAACCTTTGATTGAATTTGATCGATTATCATTTCCTCATTTGGATTGGATAACATATATAAAGGAAATATCAATAGAAGATAGGAAATTATTTAAATGTGAAATGGAAGAATCCTATTGGTTTGAAATAAATGAAATCCCCTCTCCTTTGGTTTCCCACTTGGAGGAAGAATTAATCAATCTTAAAAAGTACTTAGGTTATTAATCCTAATTGAATAAAGTTAGTGGTGCGCTTGGTCTGTTTTATGGATTATAAAAATAGCATAAATAAGAGATATAAGGTCTTATATGTGCTATATCTCTCAAATAATATGAGCAAGTATAAATTTTATGACATTGTTGGTGTGTAGTATAAATTATAAGTGGAAGTTATTGTCTTTTAATAAAGGCTTTGCCAAATGAATGACAAAGCCCAAAATATATGTTCTGTAATTATTAACTATTATTTTATTAGGTTTCTCTTAATTTTCTGAGTGCTTGTTACAACCATTGGATTATCAAGAATTGTAACTTTTGTAATCTTCTTGTAGCCTGATAATTCTTTATTGACAATTTTGATTACTTCATCGATTGCTTCAGAAATCTTAACATCATTTTCTTTAAAATATTGTGGATCTGGATATATTACAGCTTCAATGCATTCTGCTGGAATATTTTTCTTTTCCTGATAACCTCGAATTAAAATCTGATTTACTGCAGGAAATAATTGGAATAGGTCTTCAATCTCTTCAGGGAATACATTTTTACCACCTTCTGTTACAATGATATTTTTTGCACGACCTTTAAGATATAGATAATTTTCATCATCTAAATAACCTAAATCACCTGTTTTTAAAAAACCATCTTCAGTGAATAATTCTTTTGTATGCTTTTCGTCCTTGTAATAACCTTTACAGTTATTAGGGCCGCGGAATGCAATCTCACCAATACCATTTTCATCTGGGTCTAATATTTTACATTCATTTAAAGGGAATACTCTACCAACAGATTCAATTTTAAATTTTGATACTGGGTTTAATGTTACAACAGGGCTTGTTTCTGTCAAACCATATCCTTGTACAAAGTCCAAACCTAATTGTTGGTACTGTTTAAATACTTCTGGAGCTAAAGGACCTGCACCACATATTAGAATTTTGTTGTGATCCAATCCTATCTTAGATAGAATTGTCTTGTTGAAGAATCCTCTAAATGGGTTTAAACCAAAGTGACTTTTGAAGAATCCATTTATATGCATAAGTAAATGAACCAGTCCATTAACAAATGGACCTTTCTTTTTGACTTCCTTCATCATGCCTGCAAGGAGTTTATTATATAGAAGAGGTATACCCATGAAAAAGTTTACCTTTCCTCTAATTAAATCATTTACCATTCTTGATACAACGATGCCATGACCAAATACACATTCAGAACCATTGCAAACAGTTTCAAGTAAAACTGTAGTACAGCAGTAGCTATGGTGAAGTGGGAGTAGAGCATACATAATATCTGTTTCTCTTAAATTTAAGAAATCATCCTCACATGCCTGATATACATCAGTGATGATGTTTTTCTGTGTTAAAACAACACCTTTTTCATTACCTGTGGTACCACTTGTAAATAATATAGCTGCAGTTGCATCTATGTTGCTTTTTTCAATTTCAAATGGTTCATCAGATTTGATGTCCCAAATAGATGGTCCAAATTCACATTCTTTATTAAGAGTTACAACAGCACCCATTGAGGATAAGTATTCTTTACCATCATCTTCTTTTGCTATTTTAGTAAGAATGCTAGTATCAGCTAAAATAAATTTACAATCTGCAAACTTACAAAGTTTGACAATTCTATCAGGGTGCATTTGGAAATCTAAAGGAACTGTGATACCTCCTGCAAAGTGAACAGCTAAATAAGCTAATCCCCATTGAATGGAGTTTGCACCTTGAATCATCACCTTATCACCATTTTTCAAACCATTGGCTTTTAGATAACCACCAACCCTGATGATGTTTTCGTATACTTCTTGGTAATTCAAAGTAAAACGTTCAGGATTAAATGTTGTAAAACAATTACGTTCTGGAAAGTGATCTTTTGTTATCAAGAACATCTCTACAATAGTAGGCCAATCACCTGTAAAATATTTATTTCTGTATGGCTCGAGTTTTCTTTCCCATGAATATTGCATATAATTCCTCTCAATAAGTTGTCTATAAATTTATCACTTTTTAACTTATTAATTTTTATATTAACACTAATGCTAGGCTGTGTTAAGAAAGAATAGTTAAAAGTGTAACACTCTATTGAATGTGGGTATTAAATATTACTTATTTTATAAGATTTCTGCTGAAATTCTTTGTAATTAGGTTTTTCCAATGATTAATTATTACTATATGCCCAAAATACAGTGAAAGTTATTAAAACTACTATATTTTGTATAAAGTTGTACCCGTGTTTAAGTTACAATCATAATAAGGTAAATGTCATTTGATAGTAAAAAGGATAAAATCTTCTTTAGAAAAAGGAATAGTTACTATTAACTATGCTTTATTGTAAGTTTTTTTACTTATTAGGATGTGTTGTGAGTGTGTTGGTGGTTCTATCTTTTAAGTCTTCAAGGTTTGATTCAAAATTCTTTTACTCTTTCTATTTAGTATGTTGCTTGCCAATAATAAAGTAATAATTTTTTATTTCTCTTGATAATAATCAGTACAAATATTATTAATATTTAATTAGGGATTAATAATACCAAGCATTCTTTTATTTGGGTTTTCAAAAACCCAAATAGCAAACGTGTTTTTTGCAGATCATATGTGTTTATACCTATCATGAATTTTCATAAATTCATTTATAAGTAAAAAAGCATTCGGATAACTTTGTTGATTATTGTGATTAGCAAATTGTAGAGCTTCTAAAAGAACTACCAACTCTTAAGAAAAGATAATCAACAAACATCTTTTTTTTGTTTTTGTTGTTGAACTGCAATAATGCAGCTACACCCTTTTCATCTATTTGCTGTTTGTGTTCTTACTATTTTGGAGCAGTCATGAGATAGAGAAAATAGTACTTGCACCATACCGTTCCTTTTGTTTGAAAAAATCATCCAGAAGATTTACTCTAAAAAAATTGGTTTCTGGGAAATAGGAAGTTTAAAAGATATTGCTTGGTGCATTAACCAGTGCTTACAATATTCTAAGAATAACTGATTATCTTAAAATAAATCCATAATGTTTAATTTTTATCAAACTTTTTAAGCTTCTAGCTTAAAATATCAAAGTTCTTTCATAAATGAGAAAAATAATATCCTATCTTTAATGATGATAGTGAGGTATAATTTTTTGATAACATAAGAAAAGAGAGGGTTCAATGCTAGATTTAGGAACATTGAGGGAAATTAACTTATTATCACTTTGTATTCGTTTATTTTT
>CAYWGU010000067.1:0-15530 GCA_964457975.1 uncultured Spirochaetaceae bacterium
ACATAGTTCCTCAATTGAGATAGTAGTCGGGATGATTTTTTCCATAAGAATTCAGCACCACTTGCAAGAACCTCATCCTTTATGTTTGCATTCATGCTTTGAAAGAGAAATGGGAGACGTGGATTATCTTTTTTAATAAACTTTGCAAGTTCAAAGCCTGCCATTTTACTTTCTTCATCATTTTTGGAGAAAGACATATCGGAGATGACTCCTAATATGTTGTTTTGATAACGAGTATATAAATATTGTGCTTCCTCAAAATCCTTTGCCAATACAATTTTAGGACGACCTCTCATCCTTAAAATCTTACCCCAATCGTTAAGACCTTCTAAAATGCTGGATCTGTTTTGCAAAATTAAACATTTATACAATAAAGGAAGAAATGATGAATAATATCTAACAGAGTTCTCAACAAGGATGATTACCTGGATATCTGCTTCAGCCGTATCATAATCTATATTGAGTCTATCTTCCATTAACTTAATCATTGCAAGGAAAATCATTGGATCTCCTTGATAATAAAAGAAGTTATCAATTGATGTGTTTCTTTTTATCTGCTTGTTACGTTTGTGTACAGGAGATGGCGACAGCACCACAAAAGGTAAAGTTGGAAATAATGCCTTAACTTCGTCTGCAAATTCATCTACTTTCTCATCACCAATATCGAGCATGGAAATTACAAGTTCAAATTCTCTATTTGAATTAAGTAGTTCAATTGCATCTGCTGGAGAGTTTGCATGTGTTATTTTTGGAGGGTTTGAAAGACCCAGTTGAGTGTATTCACTATACAATGCTTCTTCTACTCTTCCATCAACTTCAAGAAGAAAACGGTCGTAATCACTACAGATGAGTAAAACATTGTAGATGTGTCTTAGCATTAAATTACTAAAGGGTAGCCATGTTTGATCTAAATTATACATGAAGTGATTTTAGCACAACAAAGAATATCTAACAATGAAAATATCATATTGCTTTTAAGTAAAAAATTATATTGTTGCCAGTATAATGGTACTGAATGAAAGAAAAGTGTAATTTTTTTATATATAATTAAATAAATATGCAATTAATATAAATATATACAAGAAAAAATAAAATAATTTTTAATATACTTAAATAAATGAAGAAAAAAGTTGACGGAAATGAAAACTAGATTTACTCTTATACACGAAAACGGAAACAACGAGACTTTAGGAGGTTTTCATGTACGAGTTAGAGAAAGTGGTAGCAGATATAGAAAGGAAAAATCCCGGACAGAAAGAATTTTTACAAGCATGTAGAGAAGTAGTAGAAAGTGTACTTCCTATTATTAATGATAATCCTCTATATATTAAGAATAAAATATTAGAAAGAATCACAGAACCTGATAGAATTATTGAATTCAGAGTTTGTTGGGAAAATGACAATGGAGAAATTCAAGTTAACCGTGGTTGGAGAGTTCAATTCAACAATGCAATAGGACCTTACAAAGGTGGTTTGAGATTTCACCCATCTGTAACTCTTGATACATTAAAATTCTTAGGTTTTGAACAAACCTTCAAAAATAGCTTAACAACACTTCCAATGGGGGGTGGCAAGGGTGGATCAGATTTCTCACCAAAAGGTAAGAGTGATTCAGAAATTCTTAGATTCTGTAAAGCTTTCATGAGTGAACTTGTAAACTATATTGGCCCTGATACTGATGTACCGGCAGGTGATATTGGAGTAGGTGGGCGAGAAATTGGTTATCTATATGGTCAGTACTTGAGAATAAAAAGGCAGAATACTGGTGTGTTAACTGGAAAACCTCATAACTTTGGTGGTTCTCTTATAAGACCTGAAGCAACTGGTTATGGTGCAATGTATTTTGCAGAAGAAGTATTAAAGCAAAATGGTGAATCTATTAAAGGTAAGAGAATTGCAATCAGTGGATTTGGTAATGTATCTTGGGGTGCTGTAAAAAAGGCAACTGAATTAGGTGCTAAAGTTGTTACAATTAGTGGTCCAGATGGCTACGTTGTTGATGAAGAGGGAATTAGCACTGAAGAGAAGATTAATTATATGTTAAATCTAAGATCTTCAAATCAAGATGTTGTAGAACCTTATGCAAAGAAATTTGGTGCTAAATTTGTTAAGGGTAAAAAACCTTGGGGAGTTCCTGTTGATATGGCTTTCTGCTGTGCTATTCAAAATGAGCTTAATGGTGATGACGTAAAAATACTATATAAAAATGGATGCAAATATTTAATAGAAACTTCAAACATGGGCTGCACAGCTGATGCAGTCGCTGAAGTTAGAAGCAATGGAATGATTTTTGCACCAGGAAAAGCAGTTAATGCTGGTGGTGTTGCTGTTTCTGGTTTGGAAATGAGTCAGAATTCTTCTCACATTTATTGGAGAGCTGAAGAGGTAGATGAGAAGCTAAAGTACATCATGAAATCTATTCATTTTCAATGTGTTCAAGAAGGAACTCGTGAAGATGGTAGTGTTGACTATATTGTCGGTGCTAACATTGCAGGTTTTAAAAAGGTTGCAGATTCTATGGTAGCTCAAGGCTATTAGAATTTTCGATAATTATGATTTTATGAAAGATCTGAGTAATACTTAGGTCTTTCTTTTTAGCCATTGGACATAAGTTTAAATGATAATTACAATCAAGCGTTAATGAATGTTAAGTAAAAAATAAGTGTTTTGAACTTATAATAATTTTCAACAAATTTTTTTGTTTTTTTTTGTTAAGTAAACTTACCCCAAATAGGCTATTTAGGCCATTATGTAGCCATATGAAATGATTTTGAAACTTTAAATAAGCAGTTAAATTTTAATGCATTAATGTGGTATTATATATGATAATTATATGATTATTATATGGGTATCGGTGTTTACCATATTGTCTAAATTAGGTACTTGATACCCAACCCCTTGCATGCTATGGTGTGGAAGTTGAAAGACGAGGAGAGCTAAATATGGTAGAACCAACATTTGAAATCAAGACAAGCAGAAATGGTAATTTGCAGGGACATCCCTTCCAGTCTGATGAAAGTTGCGGGTTATATTCAAATATAGATAGCAATAATAAAAAAAAGACCACAACTATTAATACTAAAAATCAAATGGTAAAACCCATGGAGATGAAGAGTGTTCATTTAGAAGTAAAAAAGATAGGTAAAAAAGCCAGTTTTTTTGGTTTTCTAAAAAGAAGTAAATAGTTTAAGTTTCCTTTAAATTGTTCCATAATAGTTTCATAAATATACATTTAGATGCTGGGTTTCCCCCCTGGCATCTTTTTTTAATATGATGTAATTGTATTTGTTTTATTCAATATTTTTTTAATGTTTTGTTGGAGTTTTGAAACAAATGAGGTAAATTTAACAAAAATGAAATATTGTTCCATTTTTTAATAAAGTTTTTTGATATGAAACGAATTTAATACTTGAAATCACCCAATCTGTGTACTATACTTGTTACGATTTACATAATATAATTTTTATTATTCGCAAAAAATGAGAGATCTAAATTGGCTTTTAGGTCACTCAAATTGTTTTGATAATGGAGCGTCGAAATGGACAAAAAGAAAATGGTTACAATTGATGGTAACACTGCTGCAGCGCATATTGCTTATGCCTTCAGTGAAGTTGCTGCCATCTACCCAATTACACCATCTTCACCTATGGGTGAATATGCTGACTCTTGGGCTAGTACAGGTAGAAAGAACCTTTGGGGCAAAAAAGTAGAAATCGTTGAAATGCAATCTGAAGCAGGTGCTGCAGGTGCTGTTCATGGTGCTTTAACAGCTGGTGCTTTGACAACTACATTCACTGCATCTCAGGGTTTATTATTAATGATTCCTAATATGTATAAGATTGCTGGTGAAATGATGCCAACAGTATTTCATGTTTCAGCTCGTTCTTTAGCAGCTCAGTCACTATCAATTTTTGGTGACCACTCTGATGTAATGGCTTGTCGTAATACTGGTTTTGCAATGACTGCTGCAAGTAGCATTCAAGAAACAGAAGATATGGCTTTGGTAGCACAGTTAGCAACATTAAAGACAGATATTCCTTTCTTAGCATTCTTTGATGGTTTTAGAACCTCTCATGAATATCAGAAAGTTGAAGAAATTTCATATGATGATATCAAGCCTTTGGTAGATGAAAAATTAATCCAAAAGTTCCGTGCACGTGCTCAACGTCCAGAACATCCAATGATTAAAGTTGCAGCTCAAAATGATGATGTTTATTTCCAAGGTCGTGAGACTGTAAACTCTTATTATGATGCAGTTCCTCAAGTTGTTGAAGAATATATGGGAATTGTTTCAAAATTAACAGGTCGTCCTCTACACCTATTTACTTACACTGGTGCAGCAGATGCAACTGATGTTATTATCGTAATGGGTAGTGGTGCTGATACATGTGAATGGGCAAGTAAATATTGTAACGAACACGGATCAAAAACTGGTGTTATCAATGTTCATCTATATCGTCCTTTCAGCGCAAAGCATTTAATTGCTGCTCTTCCTAAGACAGTTAAGAGAATTGCAGTTCTTGATAGAACCAAAGAACCTGGTGCACTTGGTGAACCTCTTTATTTGGACGTTCTTGCAGCATTATCTCAACAAAACGTTCAAGGTGTTAAAGTTATTGGTGGTCGTTATGGTCTATCTTCAAAAGATTTCCCACCTACACACGCTAAATCAGTATTTGATCACCTAGCAGCAAAAGATTCATGGCATGATTTCACTGTTGGTATCAACGATGATGTAACAGGCCGTTCAATTAAGATTTGTGAAAGCATTAATGTAACACCTAAAGATGTTGTTTCATGTATGTTCTGGGGTTTGGGTTCTGATGGTACAGTTGGTGCTAACAAAAACTCAATTAAGATTATTGGTAACAATACTCCTCAAAATGCACAAGCTTATTTTGCTTATGACTCCAAGAAATCTGGTGGTATTACAACATCTCACCTAAGATTTGGTAAAAGTAAATTAAACATGCCTTGGTTAATTGACCATGCTAACTTTGTTGCTTGTCATAATGCAGCTTATATTGGTCATTACGATATGTTAAGTTGCTTAAATGAAAATGGTGTATTCCTACTTAACTCTCAGATTTCATCTGATGAAGTATTTGAACACCTAACACAAGAAATGCAAGAACAAATTATTACCAAACACATTCGTTTTTATAATATTAATGCTCTTGCAATTGCTGAAGCTGCTGGACTTGGTACAAGAATTAACACTGTTATGCAGGCTGCATTCTTCAAGATCAGCGAAATTCTTCCAGAAGAAGAAGCTATTGCCTTAATTAAACAATATATTGAAAAAACTTTCTTAAGAAAGGGTGAATCTATTGTTAAAAAGAACTGGGCTGCTGTTGATGGTGCATCTGATGCATTACATGAAGTTAAAATCCCAGCTAAAATTACAAAGAGTTTTGTTCCTGCAAAGTTAATTAGTGATGATGCTGATGATTTTGCTAAAAACATCATTCTTCCAATCATGCATCTTGAAGGTAATTCAATTCCTGTTTCACAGATGTCTTATGATGGTAAATTGCCTTCAGGTACAGCTAAATTAGAAAAACGTGGTGTTTCTCCTTTCGTTCCAGAATGGGATAGTGCTAAATGTATTCAATGTAACCAATGTGTTCAAGCATGTCCTCATGCTGCAATACGTGCAAAACAGATTGATCCTGCTAACTTAGACAAAGCACCTAAGACCTTTACAGTTCTTAAGTCTAATTCTAAAAATGATCGTGATCTTAAATTTAAGATCCAGGTATTTGTAGATGATTGTCAAGGTTGTGGTGTTTGTGTTGAAGCTTGTCCTGTTAATGCTTTGGAATTACAACCAGCTCAAGAACAAAGAGATAAGGGTGAAAATGAAAATCTAGCTTTCTTTGAAACTCAACCATATGCAGTTATGGATGGTGCTAAAGAAACAACAGTTAGAGGCTTACAATTCAAACAACCTTTATTTGAATTCTCTGGTGCATGTGCAGGTTGTGGTGAAACTCCATATGTTAAACTTGTATCACAAATTTGTGGTGAAAACATGATTGCAGCTAATGCAACAGGTTGTTCTTCAATCTACTCTGGTACATTCCCAACTATTCCTTACACCAAACGTGATGCTGATGGTCGTGGTCCAGCTTGGGCTAACTCATTATTCGAAGATAATGCTGAATATGGTTTAGGTATGAGAATGGCTGTTGATAGCAACCGTAACTTACTAAAAATCAATATTGACAAACTCTTAGAAGTTGGTACAACTAAAGAACTTACTGATGCAATCAACAAGAGCTTGGAAGTTTGGAGCTCAGCTAAAGAAGATGCTATTCAAGCTCAGAATGCAGTTCAAGCTGCACTACCTGCTGCTATAGAAGCTGCAACTGATGCTAATAAAGAAATCTTAACCAAGATAGTTGAATTACAGGATTACTTCTGTGATAAGAATGTATTTATCATCGGTGGTGATGGATGGGCTTATGATATCGGTTTCGGTGGTGTTGATCACGTAGTTGCTTCAGGCAAAAATGTAAACATCCTTGTACTTGATACAGAAGTTTATTCTAATACTGGTGGACAAGCTTCAAAGGCAACTCCTATTGGTGCTGTTGCTAAGTTTGCCAATGCTGGTAAGCAGTTAGGTAAGAAGAATCTTGGATTCATGTGCATGAGTTACGGCTATGTATATGTCGCATCTATCGCTCTTGGTGCTAATAGAATTCACGCTCAAAAAGCATTGCAGGAAGCAGTAGCATGGAACGGTCCTTCAATTGTATTCTGTTATTCTTCATGTATTAATCATGGTATGAACATGCGTTATTCACAGGTAGAAGCTAAGAAAGCAGTTGATGCTGGTTACTGGCCTTTATATCGTTACAATCCTGCTCTAGAAGAAGGAAAGAAATTCTCTTGGGATATTAAGAAAGAACCAACAGTTGCTTATCAAGATTTCCTTAAAGGTGAAGTTCGTTATACTTCTCTATACAAGACCAACCCTGAACATGCAGATGAATTGTTCGCTAAAGCAGAAGAAGATGCTAAACGCCGAATGTCATTCTACAAAAAGATGGGCGCAATTATGTAATTGATTTCTAGCGGATCAAATATGAGCCACTGCTAATACCTCTTTGGTATGGCAGTGGCTTTTTCTTTTATTGTAAAAATGTATAGTTGAAAAATGATACCTAGAAGGCTTTTGACTTTATTTGCAATAAAGTTTACACCTTTGCGGTTGCTGTGCTCTGATGGAGATCTATTTGACTCTGATGCAGTTTTCTGGGAAGAAAGGACCTCTCTGTTTTATAAAGTCATAAAATTCACATTGCTTTTCCTTTAAATAAGAAAAATGATTACAATATGCCATAGATATGTTAAAATTATTAGAGAATTAAAAATTTTCCCATTTGATTTATTGAATTCATAAATGGTAAATAATAATTAAATATTAAATTATTATAGGCAATAAACGAAAGGGGAAAAATATGAAATAATTGGGAATAATTGTTATTGCCGTGTGATTTTCATATTCTTTGTTCTTTTATGGTGGAATATATCACCACTGCAGTAAAAAGAATAACACTGGATTTGGAGTAGGTTATTTAGATTATATCTTTATAACAGGGATAATGAAAAAGTTAAAAGGTTGATGGTAGGACTTTGTTTTTAAAGTTGAAACCTTGATGCAAAACAACAAAGATATAAAATTATTTTGGAATTTTAAAATTTAATTATTTTGATAGCAAAAACTCTAAATTAACTAACAATTATGGTATATAGTGTTTGCAAAGGTGTTTTTTACCTACAGACTTGATGAAAAGGAATATTAAACTATGAAAAAAACAATTATAATGATACTTTTGTTATGTTTTTCAGTCTCATTATTTGCAGGTAATATGTTTTATTACTACGGATATGAGAACAGATATGCAGTGAGCATTGGAGCAGGTTATGATTATTACAATATGGAACTTAAGGATGCAAATGGTAATTATCAACCACTTTTCACCATCAATGGAATGACTGCAAATATTAAAGCTGAAATGCCTTTACGATCAATGTCAGGAATATCCTTATTTTTGGATACCAGTTTTATGATACCCTCTACCGGTTATGTTGAATCATCAATATATTCTGGAGCTTTACATGAATCAACTCACCTTGCTGATATTGCCCAACATGATGGTCTTTTAAATTACTTCATGATTGATAACAATATTGGTATAAATATGCTTGGTTCAATGACTCCTTCCTTGTTTTTTTATTATGGAGGAGGTCTTGATGTTATGATTGGTCATTCATCTTATAAATATAATGATGGAAGCGATGATCAAACTCTAAAGTATGGATACTTAGGAATGGGATTGTTTCAAACAATTGGAATGTATTATGAATTTACCAATAACCTTGCATTAAACGTAGGAATAAATGCTTCATATGATTTTTTAATTTATAAATATGTAATAGATAGTGCAGATAGCACTTCAAATATCTTTGAAAAAATAGCTGCAAAAGGAAAGAATTATGCAGGAAAAGTGATGCTAACATACAACTTTTAGATAGGTTGTAATGGAACTTATATTAACCTCAGTTTATAAATAATTGAGGTTTTTTGGTCTTTTTAATTTGGGATAATTATTATATTTTAAATCATAATGCTTCTATGTTATGAAAATAATAAAAAAACTTGTGAAATGATTAAAAATACTTTATTATAGCATTAATATGTTTTATAAAATGAAAAAAAATGTTATAGCTCTAGCTATATTGTGCACTTTAGGTGCGTCTGCTGTTTTTGCAATTTCTCCAACAGGATCGGTTACCAGCATTGGTCAATCCTCTGATGTAGGGAATTCGATTTATCCTGTAAGTATAAATGTTAATTATGGTGTTTATGACTTTCCTCTATTGAAGGATATGCCGTTAAGATTCACTGTTGCCTTGAGTGGTGGTTATTCAACTCATTACATTACTCAAAACTCAACAGACGGTGAATTTGGTTGGGATGGTGGAACAACTCGTACCTATGGTACCATCTTTTCAACCTATTCCTTTAAGCTTACACAACCTCTTCGTGTTCCCTTTGATTTACCAGGTTCTTTAACAACCTATGCTAGCTTTGATTGCAGGTATGAAAGACCTGTTACAACAGCCTCCTATTTTGGATCTCTCACAGCGGGGGATTCTTTTAGCTCAACCTTTACGGATACAGACGGAAAATTACTCGATATCTTTTCCTCACCAGATGGTTTGATTGGAACTCCTGAGTTAAATGGCAACATGTACCTGAGAGCTTTCTCTTTTGTTGGTGGATTATCATATTCCAATACCATAAATGGATACTATTATCGCATATCAAATAAAGCAATCCTTGCTCCTGAAATAGGGAACATGAATGCTGGAGGGGACATCTATGGAGGTGAGAGCGAATACTTCAGACTTTCAACTTCTCTTTATGTTAAAAAAGATATTTATGGAATGAAGTATAATGCATTTGGGGTAGGCTCTGGGGCTAGATTGTTTAATTTATATATTTGCGATTCCCTTAGCTACAGATACCTCAATGGCGATAAGGTTCCTATGTTTGCACAAAATTATAGTAATCTTAGACATGGAGTTGGAAATACACTTGCCTTACACTTAGATGGACCACAGTTCTTAACAGCCGATACCTATCCTTCTGCATATATTTCCTATGTTGATAATTTCCAATGGGGTGCATTAAATAACTGCACCACAGGCTATGAATACCCATCTACGTCAGTATTTAGTCATTACTATAAAGCCTACTTTGATATGAGAGTAATTGGAATTATCCATTTTTCAACTGATTATACATGGAATTTAGATCAAGATAGCATGTTCAGTGGAAGTGGAAGTTATTCTGGTTTTTCATTCTGGGTAAATATTTAATTTAGAATTCATAATTAAAGATGTCGGAGGCTTTATCGCTTTTGACATCCTTTTTTGTCTTTAATTACAATGTTCACAACTTAAGGAAAATCACCAAAATAAAATAAAATAAAATAATTTAAACTTAATTGCTTATGGAGTAAGAAATTATTGACTTTTATGGTCATGTATAAGGTATTGTGGTATATATGGCTCCTAATTACAGAGCTTGGGTGCAGCATTTTTTAGATATTTTTATTGAGGAAGAGCTTCTGAAAAGGGCTAAAAGGGAAGGTGATTCTACAACTTTTACTCGCAAGAGGAAGTTGTGTTTTACAGATGTTTTCTATGCAATACTTGATGTTGGTAGAGAGACCACAAGTCATAAATTAGATAGGTTTTCAAGAGTCTTGTACAAAGGTACGACGAAAGGAAAAACAAAACGAATGAAAGTATCACAACAAGGCTTTAGTTAAGCAAGAAATAAAATAAATGAGTGTCCTTTTGTCTTCATGTTTAATGAACAGATTAAAGCTGAATATAATGGAGAACAAGCAGCAAAACCTAAAAGAGAAAAAGACGGTTAAAGATTATTAGCAATTGATGGAACAAAAATTGCAATGCCTAATCTTTCTTATTTATCAAGATAATTATTTTACTTTCTGAGCTTGTTGCACTTCTATTGTACATTCAAGGACCATAAAAAATCATTAATAATATATTATATTATATTATAGTTACCTTTCTAACCATTTGATTTTTCTTGAATAAGTGTAAAATGTAGTGTAAAGTATAGCTAAGGAAGGTCAAATATGAATAATAAGGAATTAACAAATAACCCAATTAATACGTGCTTAATTCAAATTGAGTTTTCTTCAATTTTAGTTATTGAAAAATCAATAGATAAATTGCAAGATGTTTATAGAAAAAATGGGTTCCCCAATTTTAAAGAAGTAGAAGTAAGTACTTATAATATTACTGATGAAACTCAACTTCCAAAAGTTACCATAACTAAGAAGTGGTTATTTTATACAGCAGATAAAAAAGATTTAATTATATTAGATAGCACACAAATTTCGTATCAGGTATCAACATATACTAACTTTTCAAAATTCCTTGAATCTTTTAAAAAGATATTAAAAAACTTCTCTGTAATTGTAGAATTTTCAAATAATACATTAATAAAGAGAATAGGGCTTAGATATGTAAATTGTTTTGAAGGTATAGAAAATTTTAAAAAATATTTAAAAAAAGAATACCAAGGAATAAATTTATCAAAATCAATTAAAACTAAAAATGATCCACTTATAAATACGACCATTAGATGTCCCCTTTTAATTAATGATGAAGATTTATCAAATTTATTATTAAGAGTTTATCAAAATAGAATCGGAAGAAAAGTTCCATTAAATATTTTTTCTCTACAAGAAATTACACAAAAACAAGATAAGTTGATAACTTTTTTAGACATAGATCATAGTTTAAATTTTGAAAGTTATTCTCTGAATAATTTGGAAGACATTTATATTTTTGCAAAGGATCTAAATAATATTTCAACAGAATTATTCTTGGATGCTATTACAGATAAAGCAAAGGAGGATTGGAAATGGCTATAACAAATGTTAGTTATTCTATGACAACCGATACAACTGATAGTCAATTTTTTGGCTACAATAATTTTCTCCCCAATTCTAATACACAAGAAAAATTCCCATTTTATGAAAATGGATGTAATTCTTTAGCATTTGATATAAAAATAAATAATTATGCTAAAAAGGATAATAAAACAATTATTACTAGAGTATCATTACATTATCCTGATTGCAATTATTTTTTAAAGGGTAATTCTCTGATTGGTATCAACACTGAAAACGAAAAGAGTAGTATTTTATTAATTCCAAATAATAACAAAAAAACAACTTCCCCAAATAATCAAAGTGAAAACCCTATACTATGTTATGAAAAAACATTAAATAATTCTAGAAAATATTTAGGATTAAATATCTCAATGATTGCTGTAATTTTGAAATTATCTCGTCCTACTATTTATTCATATCTTAAAGGAAAGGAACCCAATGAAAGTCATGTTGATTCTAAAATCATAGAATTAAACAAGACAATTGATATAGTAAAAGATGATTTTGGTTTTCATTCTTTCTCTTCTTTATTTAAAAGAAGAGATAAAAATGGTAAAACTTTATCTGATTATTATATGGAAGATAATAAAAACTTGGAACATTTTGTTATAGCCCTTTGTATAGAAGAAAAAGATAGAAGAAGTAAATTTAAAAAAACAACTTCTACCAAAAAAGTAAATAATGAATTATTTAGTGTTCCTGTATATAAAGAGTAGCAATAGATATGAATATTAATCAAATGGAGTTTATAAAAAATTGTACTAATAAATATAATGACTGTAAAATTTGCATTGTTACTTCTCATTCTTGTGATATTGCACGAGATGCTGATAAGGAACCTACTGTTGAAGTTTTACCTTGTCATAATGCAGATAAATTAGATGGACTTTGCTTATTTGGACGTAATTGTCGAAGATTAAATTTTTCTCTAAATTTAGAGAACGAGCAAAAATATTATTATATAGATGCTTGTGAGAAAACTTTCATTACTAAAATTGAATTTGATGATGTTAATAAAATTGAAGTTGCTCTTTGTGATTTAGAGATTTCTTTTTTTCAAAATTGGCTTGCAGCTAGATATAGACGACAAACACTTCCTGATAATGTAAATACTAAAATAGATAAATTAAAGTTAAATAGGAAATTAAAAAATGTAAGAGAGGAACTTCTAGCTATTTTTATAGAAGAAGAAGCTGTTGACGATATTATTACAATTTATACCTTATTTTTTGTCAGCGATTATAGTAACTCAGAGGCTGTATCAAAAGTTGATAAATTAGTAGACAAATTAAATGCTATCCTAGAAAAGCTTCCTGAGGATGGAGTTGAATTAGTCATAATACATATTCAAAGTATTGAGTTAAATTATAATGAACAAAATAATTATAGTATTTATAATTGCGATTATTTATGTGTAGATGTAAAATGACCAGATTGTTCAGCTTTCTTTTACTGCTTGTGTTTATTCCACGTGATAAGCACCGGCGATATCCTTTAAATCACCGATTCTACTCAAATGTATAAATAAATAACTTCCTTCAGAAAGCACCACCAGTCTAATTAATAAGATTCTTCAATAAAGCACCATTAAAACTGTTAGAATTCTTTCTCAAAGCACTTTATCAAATTGTATGAATATCCACTAAAAGCACCAGTAGTATTTATTAGAGCACTATTTTATAATGCATGGATTATTTAATCATAATATGCAGACCACTGATATTATTAGTTAATGGGTAACTAATTGGTGGCCTTTTTTTACGGCATCAAGTGTCGAAGATAGGAGTTGTGAACATTGCTTTAATTATATAATTTACGGGATAAATAAATACACATAAGAGCGAATCTTATGTGCATTTTTTAGATATAATATCTAAACATTATTTTTTATTAATCCAGAGATTTATTCTACTACTGAAAAATCATCTTTTGAAGCACCACATAGTGGACATACCCAATCATCAGGGATATCTGCAAAAGCTGTTCCAGGTTCGATTCCACCATCAGGATCTCCGACTGCAGGGTCATATTCATAACCACATAAATCACAAACGTATTTTTTCATTGGTTTGATCTCCTATATAAAAAAATGATACTATCACTTATGCATTAAGGCAAGCTTTTTTTTATCTATATTTCAAAAATAAGCTTCAGCTATTAATATTTGATGATAATTTGTATTAAAAAGGGAATTTACAAGCTAAATGGGAATTTACTTATAGAGATCCAATACTTCTTGTAAGGAGTTGCAAAACTTTTTCCTAAAGGATTCTGGTCCTAAGATTTCAACTGAGGGTCCACATTGAAGAATCCTAAGAATTAGTTCGATTGAGTTTTCAATCTCCATTGAATAGATAAAATAGCCATCTTGTTCAGTAATTTTAGGTTCATTGTGCTTCAAGTAATTGAAGGCGTTCATTGCAGATATTTCCTTTACCTTTAGCTTAAGAGGGATAACATCAATTGGAGCATATCCATTTGGATCTTGTGGCATTCTGAAAGGTTTTAAGTTATCAGGGATTGTGTAGGTCTGATCTAGAATGATTGCTTTGGTAATTGAACTGATATCAATTGTAACCATTTCTTGTGTGTGTCTTAAACGTCCTGTAACACTTATTGGGTTACGTCCTGTAGGATCTTCTCTGAAACCTATGAAATATGGTGCTACTTCATTTGTTTTTTTCTTTTCTTCTATAATTTGTTCTATTTTAACAATTCTTCCAGATACCCAGGAATCAATTAAAACATCAAGAATGCTGTTGTATTGACTGTTACCTGTTTTCTTTTGAACGTTTTTGTCTATTTCTTCTGAAAGAGCAACTATGTTATCACTAATTTTCGGAGCATAGCTTCTCATGTTAAGAGCTATTTTTCTAAGACCAGAAGCTAGATGTGAATTTTGATATTCTGCATTTTGTGCTAATATTTCAGCCGACATGTTGAAAGCTAAACTTTCGTAAATACTCAATTCAATGTTATCGTCTTCATTTTCTTTGGGGTTGATTTTGATTAAATTGTTTTCTTCATAAACATCAATGTATTTGCCTAAATCGGTAACATAACGACTGATTGTAGATCTATGCACGCCCAAACGTCGTGCAATTTCAGCTCTTCGCAGACCTTCAGGATGTGATAATAGTAATAGCTCAAGTTGAGCAACGCGTTCACCTTTCATATAAAACCTCTTATATTATATTGCACCAATCTGCAACATTATAACAATACCATATATACACATAAATGCAACATAAAAACAACAAAAAACAGTGAGCTGTGCAAGAAAAAATATAATTAAGTATAATTATCTACATATTGGACAAAATATGTTACATTTTTAAAAATTGAAAATATTTAAATAGCGATAGTTTGATATTTAAGCTATAATGAATAAGAAAAGATAAAGGTGAATATCACAATACAAGTGGTTAATAATTTTGATATTAGCTATCATGCAGCTAATGTATTAGGAGAGAATAATGAACAACAAAGAATTAGAAGAAAAAATCAATAATTTGGAAATAAAAATGGCTTATCAAGAATCTACCATTGAAGAGTTGAATAGTATAGTATCAAGTCAAGAAAAAGAAATTGGTAAAGCACAAAATCATATTCAGAAAATTGAAAGGAAAATAGAAGAAATGGAAGAATCTGGTGGTGGAGAAGGCGACCTTCCTAGCAGAATACCTCCTCATTATTAGAAATGAAAATAAAATTGATAAGAAGAGGTAAAAACCTCTTCTTATTTTGTCTGTACCGTCGAATTGTTAAGTTGTTTAGCCCATGGCTATAAAGTTTACTCAATGTATTTCCCTTTATACTACAAATCTTATTTTAGCTCTTCTTCATCATGCTTACTTGAAATTGCCTAGTTATCTTTAAAGTCATTAATCTTTTTGGTGTTTAATCTTTCTCAGCTACATCGCATCATTGCAGACTAAAGCATCTAATTGAATAATCTCCACGACAAAGAAATCCTCCAGAATATTACTTCTAGAGGAGTATCAAAAAAGGAGGTTA
>CAYWGU010000068.1:0-15012 GCA_964457975.1 uncultured Spirochaetaceae bacterium
GCAATTTGAAGTGGGAAACTTAACAAAGCTGATGCGAAGATTACTGGAATAACACTACTAGGGTTTAGTTTAACAGGGATATATGTGCTTTGTGAGCCATACATCTTTCTGCCAACTACTCTCTTTGCATAGTTTACAGGAATCTTTCTTTCACCGGATTCTTCATATACAACCAAGGCAACAACAATTACGAACATTACTGCAACTACTAAGATTGATATTGGATTGAAAGTTCCATCACTTACACCCTTAAATAGAGTTACAAATGCTGATGGAATTCTTGCTACGATACCAGCGAAGATTAATAAGCTAATACCATTACCAATACCAAACTGAGTAATTTTGTTACCTAGCCATACTAAGAACATGCTACCTGAAGTTACAGCTAACATTGCTATTAAAGTAAACGGCACACGACCCATGGTCATTACACCAGGAATCGAGTTTGCGTAGATTGTGATAACGTAGGACTGAATTAAACAAACAACAATTGTACCATATCTAGTATATTGTTGAATCTTCTTAGCCCCATGAGGGTCTTGAGCTAATTTCCTCAAGCTAGGAACGACTATCATTAATAATTGCAAAATAATTTGCATACTAATGTAAGGCATTACACCTAACATAAATAGCGAGAAATTTGAGAAAGCCCCGCCTGAAAAAAAGTTCAAATATTCAGTAAAACCAAAATTAGATGAACTACTTTGTGATAGGAAATACTGTTGAAGAACTTGAACATTAATGCCAGGAATAGGAATTACTGATCCAACTCTACTAATAAATAAAAGCAGGAAAGTAATTAATATTTTCTTTCTTAACTCTTTAATTCTCATCATGTCCACAAGGGAGTTTGCCATAACGCTTACCTTTTTTTTGTTATCTTATCTCACCACCAGCGGCAACTATTTTTTCAGCTGCTGATGCTGAGACTTTTAAACCTTCAATAATAACTTTTTTTGTGATATCACCATTGGAAAGAACTTTAGCAAGAACTCTATGTCCTTGAACTAAATTAGCTTTCTTAAGAGAATCAATATTTACTATTGCACCATCTTCAAAATTAGCACTAATAGCACTCAAAGAAACAACTTCATATTCTTTCTTAAAAGGACTGTTTGAAAATCCTCTACGTGCTACACGGCGATACAAAGGCATCTGTCCGCCTTCAAAGCCTAAACGAACACCACCACCAGAACGGGAGTTTTGTCCATCATGACCTCTACCACTAGCGCGACCCTTTGAGGAAGCACCACGACCAACGATAGTTTTCTTTGTATTAGCACCATAAGGTGCCTTAATTTGTCCTAAATTCATTGTTACATCTCCTCGACTTTAACAAGGTGATTGATGACAGTTAACATGCCAAGCATATCGGGAGTGCTATCAATAATAACACTGCTACTTCTTTTACCAAGTCCGATTGCTTTAACAGTTCTACGTTGCTTAGGAAGTGATCCTACAACACTGCCAGTTAATGTAACTTTTAATTTCTTTGTAGCCATATTAACCCCACATCTCTTTCAGAGATTTTCCTCTGTTTTTAGCCATAACTCGAGCATCGAATAAATGCTCAAAAGCGTCGAAAGCAGCCTTAACTGTATTTACAGTATTCTTAGAACCTAAAGACTTACCTAAGATATCAGTAATACCTGCAGCGTCACATAGAGATCTAACAGCACCACCAGCGATTACACCAGTACCAGGAACTGCTGGTTTGATGAGCACACTAGCACTCTTGAAATTACCAAGACATTCGTGTGGTATTGTACCATTTTTCATAGGAAGTGTAATCATGCTTTCTTTAGCACGATCTACAGCCTTACGAATTGCATCTGTAACATCATTAGCTTTACCGAAACCGTAACCTACTTTACCCTTTTGGTCACCAACAACAACTAGAGCAGAGAAAGAATATCTTCTACCACCCTTAACTACCTTGGAAACACGATTGAGCTTTATAAGCTTTTCAACGTATCCGTCTTTTCTATCATCTTTTCTTGATCTATCCATAGTGTCCCCCTAGAACTTTACGCCAGTACTACGGGCGCCGTCTGCGATGCTCTTCACAAGACCATGATAAAGGTAACCATTTCTATCGAATACACATGTTGTGATATTCTTTTCGATCATCCTCTTACCAATCACCTCACCAAGCTTAGTGGCATCAGCAACATTATTATTTAAATTAGCTAAATCAGCTTCAACAGTGTTTGCTGAACATAAAGTTACTTCAGCTACATCGTCAATTATTTGAATATACATGTGGTGATTACTACGAAAAACTGTCATCCTCGGTCTGCTGGCAGTACCGGAGATGCTTTTCCTGATATGCATCTTACGCTTTTTTAGCTTTCGAGCTTTATCAATATTTTTGTCCATCTCGTACCTACCGATTACTTGCCGGATTTACCGACTTTACGACGAATAACTTCATCCTCATATTTAACACCTTTGCCTTTATAAGGTTCTGGAGCTCTTAGAGAACGAATTTCAGCAGCTGTTTGACCAACTAACTGTTTATCTATAGCAGAAACAATAACCTTAGTCTGTGTCTCACATACAATAGTTACACCTTCAGGTATAACAAATTCAATGATAGTAGAATAACCAAGGTTTAATATTAGAAGGTTTCCTTTTACTTCAGCTCTATAACCAACACCGTTGATTAATAAAGTCTTTGAATAACCTTTTGTAACGCCTTCAATCATATTTCTCAATAATTGACGGTATAAACCATGAAAACTTTTACTTGCTTTAGATTCGTCTTTGCGAGTTACAACAACTTGTTCTTTTTGAACGTCGAATGCAACTTCTTCACGGAAACCTTGTGTTAATTTGCCCTTAGGGCCTTCAACAGTTAAAACTCCGTCATTTACAGTTACTTTAACCCCAGCAGGAAGTGCTACGGGCATTTTACCAATACGCGACATTACTTACCCACCTTACCAAATTGTACAGATCAGTTCACCACCAATCATTTGTTCTGAGGCCTTTTTACCTGTAATAACGCCGGTTGATGTAGAAACTACTACAACTCCATAACCATTAAATACACGAGGCATGTTACGATAGCCACAATATACACGACGACCAGGTGTTGAAACACGCTTGATGCCATGAAGTACTGGACTCTGATTATCATCATATCTTAAGAAAACACGAATATTTGATACACCATCTTTTGTAACTTTTTTAAAGTTCTTAACGTAGCCTTCATTCTTAAGTATCTTAACAACTTGAAGCTTCATTTTAGATGTGGAAATATCTACTTTCTCGTGCTTTGCCTGACTAGCATTTCTTACCTTAGTCAGCATATCTGCAATTGGATCACTTACAGCCATTTTTATCTCCTACCAACTCGACTTGGTTACGCCAGGAATCTGACCTTCACTAGCCAATTTACGAAAGCAAATTCTACACATATCAAATTTACGCATGTAACCATGAGGTCTTCCGCAAATTCTGCAACGGTTATATTGTCTTGTACTAAACTTAGGTTCTTTTTGAGCCTTAACAATCAATGATTTTTTAGCCATATTTTAATTCCCCTTATTTAGCGAACGGCATGCCCATTAGTTTTAATAAAGCACGTCCTTCTTCGTCTGTTTTAGCAGTAGTAACGATAGCGATATTAAGACCGCTGATGCGCTCTATTTTATCGAAGTCAATTTCTGTGAAAACAATCTGTTCGGTTATACCTAAAGAATAGTTTCCGTGACCATCAAAAGCATGAGTTTTTACACCCTTAAAATCCTTAACACGAGGTAAGGCAATACTAACAAGTCTTTCCAAGAAATACCACATATTATTACTACGAAGAGTAACCATAGCTCCAATTTCTTGACCTTCTCTAAGTTTGAAGTTAGCAATAGATTTTCTAGCTTTTGTCTTAACAACATGTTGACCAGCAATCTGTTCTAATTCTTTTACTGCAGCATCAAGAAGTTTCTTGTTAGAAACAGCTTCGCCTACGCCTACACTTACAGTAATTTTTTCTAGAGTTGGAATTTGCATTACAGAACTGTAGTCAAACTCTTTATGTAGAGCAGGTGCAACTTCTTCAAGATATTTTATCTTAAAGTTTGGTACAAACTTTTCTTCCATTATAGTACTTCTCCAGTTTTCTTTGCAAAACGAACTTTCTTTCCGTCTTCGTCGAACTTGTAGCCAATTTTACTTATCTGACCATTTGCAAAATATGCAAGGTTAGATATGTGAATTGGAGCTTCAATATCAATTATTCCGCCTTGATCCTGTGCGCTACGTTTCTTAACTGTTTTCTTAACTAAGTTCGCGCCTTGGACAATTGCCCTATTGGTAATAGGGTTTACCTTTATAATTTTACCAGTTAGACCTTTGTCTTTACCTGTCAAAATTTTTACGGTATCGTTCTTTTTTAGCTTCATAGCTGTTTTCTCCTACAACACTTCCGGTGCTAATGAAACAATCTTCATATAACCAGTTCTTAGCTCACGAGCTACTGGGCCAAAGATTCTTTTACCGCGAGGGTTATTGTTGGCATCAATAACAACGCATGCGTTATCATCGAACCTGATATAGGTACCGTCAGGTCTTCGGTATTCCTTTTTAGTGCGTACAACAACTGCTTTCAAAACATCACCTTTTTTAATGGCGCCGTTTGGAAGAGCACTTTTGACAGCACATACTACAATATCACCAACACTAGCAACGTATCTATGGCTACCGCCCAGGACTTTAATAACCTGGACGCGCTTAGCACCACTATTGTCAGCAACGTTTAAATAACTTTGCATTTGTACCATGACGTATCTCCTTGTCTAACGAGCACGCTCGACGACTTGAACTAAGCGCCAGCACTTGTCTTTGCTAATATGACGACATTCAACAACACGTACTGTGTCGCCTTCATGTGCATCATTCTTTTCGTCATGTGCCTTTACTTTTTTGGTAACAGTCACATACTTTTTATACAAAGGATGAAGGGTTCTTGTATCGATAGATACTACTATAGTCTTATCCATCTTATCACTAACAACCTTTCCTGTAAAAGTCTTTTTTCTTACTTCCATCTTTTCACGCGCCTCTCTTAGTTTGCGGATGTGCGAATGCCTAATGCATTTTCGTGGATTAGTGTGTTTAATCTAGCGATTTGTCTCTTAACTGTTCTTATTGCAAGAGGGTTTTCAACATGACCAAGAACCCTATCCATACGAATATTTAAATACTTCTTTCGAAGTTCATCACGCTTTGCGATTTTCTCTTCAAGTGTAAGGTCTTTGAATGAATTCTTCATTGTTTACTCCATCTCTCTTCTAGTTACAATTTTTGTCTTAATAGGAAGTTTCTGAGCAGCTAGCTTTAGAGCTTCGCGTGCTAGTGTTTCATCAACACCACCCATTTCAAACATTATTGCACCTTTCTTAACAACAGCTACCCAGCCTTCTGGGTTACCTTTACCTTTACCTTGTCTTGTTTCAGCAGGTTTTTTAGTGTAAGGCATATCAGGAAAAATCCTAATCCATACTTTACCACCACGCTTAACGTGACGAGTCATTGCAATACGGGAAGCTTCTATCTGACGGTTTGTGATCCATTTAGCCTCACAAGCCATCAAACCAATTTCACCGAAGGCAACTTTGTTACCACGGTGAGCTACGCCATCACGTTTGCCTCTTTGCTTTTTTCTATGAATGATTCTTTTTGGACTTAGCATTTATTAACTCCTTGCCTGTTTTGGGGAAGCTTTTTTTACTAGACCGCCAGCATCATTCTTTTTAGAATGCTCATAGATTTCGCCATTGAACACCCATACTTTGATACCGATAGCACCAAATGTAGTATGTGCAGTTGCTACACCGTAATCAATGTCTGAACGTAGTGTATGTAGAGGAACACGTCCTTCCTTCATCCACTCTGAACGAGCAATTTCAGCCCCGCCAAGACGACCTGAACACTTGATTTTCACACCCTGAACACCGCATTGCATTGCTTTTGAAACTGCCATCTTCATAACTCTTCTAAAAGAACCACGAGATGTTAGTTGTTTAGCAACGTTTATTGCGATAATTTGAGCATTACCTTCAGGTTTCTTAATTTCTTTAATCTTGATCTGAACTTTTTTGTTAGAAATCTTTTGAAGTCTAGCACCAAGCTTTTCAACATTTGAGCCCTTAGAACCAATAATGATACCAGGACGACTTGTTGTGATCACGATAGTTACACGCTGAGGCTTACGGATGATTTCAACATCTGCAATATCAGCACCTTGAACTTCTTGACAATCAAGAAGAGTCTTTCTTAATAAAAGATCTTCATGCAATGTATCCGCATATTCTTTTGAATCTACATACCATTTTGATTTCCAAGTTTTATTGACTCCAAGGCGGAGTCCAATAGGATTAACTTTCTGGCCCATTTATTCCCCCAAGTTAGCTTTTTCGTCTACAACGATTGTGATGTGAGACATTCTTTTTAAAAGAATATCACGTCTGCCATGGGATCTTGGCCAAACACGTTTCATACGTGGACCTTCATCTACCATCAACTGTGTAACATAAAGAGAATCTTCATCCAACTTTGTGTTAACGTTCATAGCATTTGCACTAGCACTCTGCAAAACATCCAGGAGAAGTTTAGCACCTTTTTGAGGCATAGCCTCAAGAATTGCTATAGCTTCCACATAAGGTTTTTTCCTAATTAAGTTTGCCACTGGGCGAACTTTAGTTGGAGAAATTTTAAGATATTTTGCTACGGCTCTATAACCTGTTATGTTTTTCATATCTTCCCTTACCTTTTCTTCTTATCAGATGCTGCATGCCCACGGAACATTCTAGTAGGAGCAAACTCACCGAGTTTGTGACCTACTAAGTTTTCTGTTACATAGACTGGAATCCAATTCTTACCGTTATAAACGGAAATTGTAACTCCAACCATTTGAGGGATGATCGTAGAAGCACGTGAATACGTCTTGATCATCTGATTACTACCGCTCTTACTGGATTCTGTAACCCTTTTTAAAAGTCTTTCTTCAATAAAAGGGCCTTTTTTGATTGACCTTGCCACTTTCTACTCCTACTTACTTCGTTTCTTAACGATGAACTTAGTTGAAGGTTTCTTCTTAGAACGTGTCTTGCCACCCTTAGTTGGTTTACCCCAAGGAGTAACTGGCTGACGACCACCGTTTGTTCGACCTTCACCACCACCATGTGGGTGATCAACTGGATTCATAACAACACCACGTACTTTCGGACGTCTACCTAAGTGTCTACTTTTACCAGCTTTACCTAAGTTAATATTCATATGATCTTCGTTACCTAGCTGACCTAATGTTGCATAACATTCGGAAAAGATAAGTCTCATTTCACCTGAAGGTAGCTTAACAGTTACATAGTCACCATTTTTGGCAACAATACTTGCTCCCAAACCAGCACTACGAACTAACTGACCACCACGACCAAGTGTTAATTCAATATTGAATACTTTAACACCTAAAGGAATATTCTTCATAGGAAGAGCATTACCATTTGTTAAAGGAGCATCTGGACCACTGATTACAGTAGTTCCAACTTGCATACCTTTTGGTGCTAACATGTAACGTTTTTCACCATCAGCATAAAATACCAATGCAATGTTTGCGCTACGGTTTGGATCGTATTCAATAGTTTTAACTATTCCTGGAATACCAATTTTATTACGTTTAAAATCGATTACACGATAAGAACGCTTATGTCCACCACCTCTACGACGTATACTAATTCTACCACCTGCACCACGACCAGCATGTTTGTTTAAACCTGATGTTAGTGATTTTTGTGGCTTGTTAGTTGTCAAATCATCAAAAACTAAAGTAGTTTTTTGACGAAGTGCTGGAGTGTTTGGTTTATAAGATTTTAATGCCATTTTTCCAATTTCTCCTTAAACGCCTTCGATAGCTTGGATTTGATCACCCTTAGCTAAAGATACGATAGCCTTTTTCCAGTTACCAGTAGTACCTTTTATAGCACCACCTTTTCCTCTAGAATACTTAGGCTTTCCTTTTACTATCATTAAATTACATCTTTCAACTGTAACATCAAATAGTTCTGCAACAGCAGAAGCTACATCATGCTTGTTAGCTCTAGAGCTAACTTTAAAAGTGTATTTCTTGCTTTCCCCGTCACGAGCGGAATTTGACTTCTCACTCAAGATAGGTGCAATTATTACTTCATCTGCTCTCATCTCTGGGTCCCCTTATTTGTCGCCGTAGAAGCTATTCAAGTTTAAAGCGGCAGTTTCCAAGACAATGATTTTTCTAGCATAAAGAAGTTCTTTAGCAGATAGTCTATTATAGGAAAGTACATGCAAGTAAGGAATGTTCTTTGCAGCACGACGCATTAATACATCGTCATCCTTGAGAATAATTGTTGTTCTATTCTCTTCCAACTTGAAGTTCTTCAAGATTTCAGCTAGGTCTTTGGTTTTGCCGTTTTCACTTGTGAAATCTTCAACAACTACCAGACGTTCATCTTTAACGCCTAAAGAAAGAAGACTTCTCATTGCAAGACGCTTCTGCTTCTTTGGTATTGAATAACTATAGTCACGAGGTCTAGGTCCGAAAATCGTACCACCACCTACATGTACAGGAGATTTTTTATCACCAAAACGTGCATTACCAGTTCCCTTCTGCTTGAAAGGCTTAGCATTGCTGTAATTGACCTCAGCACGGGTCTTGGTGCTTGCTGTACCAACACGGCGATTAGCAAGCTCATTGTTTACGGCATAATATATGCTACCATCACTAACTTCACAGCCAAATACTTTTTCATTTAGCTCTACAGTTCTGATTTCGCTACCGTTAGTAGAAAAGACTTTAAATTCCATTATCTCGCACCTACTTCTTTGTCGCTTTTTTAACGATGACAACGCTTTGAGATGGACCAGGAATAGCACCCTTAACCATTAATACTTGCATGTCTGCGTCAACACGAACTACTTTCAAATTTTGTGATGTAGATTGAACTCCACCCATTCGGCCAGCCATGTGGCGTCCTTTGAAAACACGTGATGCATCAGCTGCCATAGCAGTACCACCGATGTCTCTGTGGAACTTTGAACCGTGAGTTGCACGTCCACCCTTAAAGCCGTGGCGTTTCATACCACCAGCGAATCCTTTACCCTTTGAGGTACCTGTTACATCTACGAATAATGCGTCGTTGAATACATCAACTCCGAGTTCGTCACCCACTGTAACTTCCTTATCATAATCCCGGATTTCAACAAGATTTCGCTTTGGAGCGCAATCTTTGAATTGTCCCGCATAAGGTTTGGTAATGGTGCTTTTTTTCTTGTCAACAGAACCTAAAACAACAGCTGAATAGCCATTCTTTTCTTCTGTTCGTTGACCAATTACAACATTGCCCTCAAACTTTATTACTGTCACAGGAGTTAATCTGCCTTGCGCATCAAAAACCTGTGTCATTCCTATTTTTTTGCCGATAAGCCCTAACATTTCTTACCTCACCTCTTTACTGTTTAATCTCTACGTCAACACCAGCAGGGAGCTCAAGTTTCATGAGCGCATCCATTACCTTTGAAGTAGGATCTAAAATGTCAATAAGACGCTTGTGTGTTCTCATTTCAAACTGCTCGCGGGCTGTTTTATTAACATGGGGCGATTTCAAGACAGTGTACTTATTGATACGAGTTGGTAGTGGTACCGGTCCTGATACTGTAGCGCCGGCTTTAACAACTGTCTGAACGATTGCGTTTGAACTTTGTTCTACGAGTTCAACATCAAAACCTCTCAACCTAACTCGAATTCTTTCTTTAGCCATTATTCCTCCAAAAAACGGGCCTTGTCAGTAATTATTTCTACCGACAAGACATTCGCTCATAGAATTATTCGATGATTTCAGTTACCTGGCCAGAAGCAACGGTTCTACCACCTTCGCGCATTGCGAAGCGAAGACCTTTGTCCATAGCAACAGGGTGAATCAATTCAACTGTGAACGTTGTATTATCACCAGGAAGAACCATCTGCTTATCAGCAGGAAGCTCTACAGCACCGGTAATATCAGTTGTACGGAAGTAAAACTGAGGACGGTATCCTGTGAAGAATGGTTTGTGACGACCACCTTCTTCCTTGCTTAATACATAAACTGTACCAACAAACTTCTTGTGAGGAGTAACTGTCTTTGGAGCAGCTAATACCTGTCCACGAACAACTTCTTTTTTATCCACACCACGAAGTAGAGCACCGATGTTATCACCAGCTTGTCCATCGTCTAGAAGTTTATTAAACATTTCTACACCAGTTACAACAGATTCTCTAGTATCTCTGATACCAACAATTTGTACAGGATCATTAACATGGATAACACCACGTTCGATACGGCCTGTTACAACAGTACCACGACCTGAAATTGAGAAAATGTCTTCAATTGGCATTAAGAAAGGTTTATCAACATCTCTCTCGGGAAGAGGAACATAAGAATCCATTGCATCCAATAAATCTTCGATGCATTTTGATTTTTCAGGATCATCAGGATTGTTAAGAGCTTCAAAAGCTGAACCACAGATTACAGGACAGTTTTCACCATCATAACCGTTGTCAGTTAATAATTCTCTCATTTCTTCTTCTACCAATTCAATTAAATCTGGATCATCTACTTGGTCAGTTTTGTTAACAAAAACGATAATTGATGGAACGCCAACCTGACGAGCCAACAAGATATGTTCTTTTGTTTGTGCCATAGCACCATCTGTAGCAGCAACAACGATGATAGCACCATCCATTTGTGCAGCACCAGTGATCATATTTTTGATATAATCGGCGTGTCCAGGACAGTCAACGTGTGCATAGTGTCTATTAGTAGATTGATATTCAACGTGACGTGTGTTGATTGTGATACCGCGTTCTTGTTCTTCTGGTGCATTATCAATAGCATCATATGCTAATGCCTTATCACCAAATTTATTAGCACAATAAAGTGTAATTGCTGCGGTTAGAGTTGTTTTACCATGATCAACGTGACCAATAGTTCCAACATTAACATGAGGCTTAGTTCTATTAAACTTTTCTTTAGCCATCTCTATTCCTCCTTGTACCGAAACATAGCCGGTTACAAAAAAAATTAATATGTGCCCATAAAGGCAATATACCTTTATATCTTCATTGAGACAAACTAAATTATAGCCATACCGTGAAAGAGGAATCCAGAGGTCGAAAAGCCTCAGTGGGCCAGCCGACATAGCATAAGTTTTAAAAAAACCTATATTCTGGAACCATCAATCGACTGTAAGGGTCAATTTGTTTGGCTCGCTATCACTATGAAGGACTCAAGTCACTCCTTAGTGAACCTAGATTAATATATATAAATCATAATTTAATGTCAACCCACTAATTACTTATCAGAAAAAGATAAGAGGAACCTATAGGAAATATGTAATTTTGAAAATAGCATCATCATTGTTTAAAGGCTTTAAAGACTCAAACCTTTAAGAATTATCCTAAATTTAAAGAATAATTTTTATCTTATTTATCTAAAAAAAAATCAAAATTAATTACCTTATAGTTTTCTTTCTCGAAGAAATTTAAAAAAACAAATAAATAATTCTTTTAGGGGATGATTGTTATGGTGATTAATTTATCCAAGTAAACACGACCAATGTGCAAAAAAACTTCCAAACACATCTGCTTATAAATAAAACTTCGACTTTGAAAAAGAAGTAGGACAGTTAAATTAAGATAGTTACACCAAGAAGAAATAATTCCGAATTGATTAAATAAATTTAATTGATAATACATTTTAAATAACAATTGAAGAAAGTGCAAAAAAAATCAGGCAACCAATAAAGATTGTCTGATTTTTTTATTAATGTACGCAATCTACCATCTAAAATGAGAGAAAGCTTTGTTTGCATCTGCCATTCTGTGTGTATCTTCTTTCTTTTTGAAAGCAGAACCAGTGTTAGCATAAGCGTCTAGTATTTCATTACCAAGCTTTTCACTCATTGAGTGACCATTACGTTTTCTAGCAGCAGCGATAACCCATCTCATTGATAGAGCTTCACTACGATTGGCGTTAACTTCAGTTGGAACCTGATAAGTTGAACCACCAACACGTCGACTTTTTACTTCGACTGCAGGTCTTACATTTTCTAGTGCTTTTAAGAATACTGTAAGAGCATCTTCACCAGATTTTGTTGCTACAGTTTCTAACGCTGTATAAACTATTTTTGTACTTACTGATTTTTTGCCATCACTCATCATATGACGAATAAATTTTTCAACGGTAACATTACCAAATCTTGCATCAGGCAAAATATCACGCTTTACAGCGGCTTTTCTTCTTGACATTTTATTTTCTCCTTATGCTTTTGGCTTCTTAGCACCATACTTAGAACGACTTCTCTTACGATCAGTTACGCCTAATGTATCTTTAGCACCACGAACTATGTGATAACGTACGCCAGGTAAATCCTTAACACGTCCACCACGAAGTAAAACTACTGAGTGTTCCTGTAGGTTATGACCAATACCAGGAATATAAGCGGTTACTTCAATACCGTTTGACAAACGAACACGAGCTACCTTTCTTAAAGCGGAGTTAGGTTTCTTAGGAGTTACTGTCATAACTCTTGTACAAACACCACGCTTTTGAGGGCAACTTTCTAGAGCAGGAGACTTAGTTTTGTTAACTTGAGAACTTCTACCTTTTCTAATTAGCTGATTAATAGTAGGCATCTTTTGGATACACTCCCTTAATTATATTATGACCCACTTTTATTCTCACATAAAAGGGATCTATACATTTATTACTAAACGTATTTCCATGAAAAATACAGCCAGCATGAAAGCAACTAAGCCTTTTACAAATAAATCACATAAGAGTTGCTATGCCAACAGGCATAACAATTTCTTACTGATATTATCTAGCTTTGGTTGAATCAACCATATTTCTCGAATTACCATCTTCAATACCCATCTCATTAGCCATCGCCTCTCGACGTTTTGCTACCTGCTGCTCTTCAGCAGCCGAAGAGTTCTCTAAAAGAGCCTCATCCGCAAGATGAACATTTCTATATTTCTTCATACCTGTACCGGCAGGAATTAAATGTCCAATAATAACATTCTCTTTCAAGCCACGTAACTCATCCTTTTTACCTGCTATTGCACTTTCTGTCAAGACCTTTGTGGTCTCCTGGAAAGAAGCTGCAGAAATAAATGAGTCGATTGCTAGAGCTGCACGAGTGATACCTAATAGTAGAGGCCTAGCAATAGCTGGTTGTCCACCTTCAGTTTCAACTCTGTAGTTTTCTGCTCTGAAAGCATATTTATCAACTTGTTGGCCATGTACATAACTTGTATCACCAGCACTAATAATTTCTGCTTTTCTTAACATCTGTCTAACAATAATACCAAGGTGCTTATCATTGATATCTACGCCCTGCATCCTATAAACTTCTTGAACTTCATTTACTAAGAATGATTGTAGCTCATTTTCACCAAGAATTTCAAGAATATCATGTGGGCTAATTGATCCATCACACAATGGTTCACCAGCTTCAACTGTATCGCCATCTCTTACTAGCATATGCTTTGTAAGTGGTACCAAATGTTTGTAGCTATGACCATAGCTATCATTAACTCTAACGATTCTCTTACCCTTAGAAACACTCTTCTCTACCTTGCCAGTCTTTTCATCCTTAGCAGTACCAACCATTTCAACAACACCTGATACTTGGGCAAGAACAGCAATATTCTTTGGTCTACGAGCTTCAAATAACTCACCAACACGAGGAAGACCACCAGTAATATCGGCTGTTTTTGTTCCACTCTTTAGAAGTTTAGCAATACTTTGTCCAGTACTTACCTTTTCGTTATCATCACATAATAGATATGTAGCACCAGGAAGTTGATAAGTTGCAAGTTCTTCACCCTTACCATCTTTCTGCTTTGTAATTACAATTGTTGGCTGTAAAGTTTCAAGTGCATGCTCTGTAATCTTTCTTTCAACGTTACCTGTTTCAAGGTTTTTCTCTTCGATCAATGTAGAACCAGTCTTGATATCTCTATAGTTAACATAACCTGTAGCTTCACTTATAAATGGTTCACTGAATGGGTCAAAACTTGCTATTGGAGTGCCAGTTTCAATTAACTGACCAATTTCAATACCTTTTTCAAGTTCACTACCAATTCTGATTACTGCTTTTTCAGTTTTGTTTACAATAACTACTTTATCTTTCATTACTCTAACAGTACCATTATATGCTGAAACAACTTCTTGTCCGTTTTTAACGTACAAAGGCATTCCTTTAGCAATGACACCCTTATCTTTTACCAAGAGCTTTTCATATTCACCAGTTTTGATTTCATTAACTATTAAGTCATAGCTCAAGAAACCTTTTCGAGAGAATACGGTAACACCATCAGTAGTTCTAACAACTCTCTTACCAATCATATCAGTAATGATAATTGGAGACTTAAATGATAATGAATTATTTTCACTTGATGTAGAAGCTGTACCACCAACGTGGAATGTTCTCATTGTTAACTGTGTACCAGGCTGACCAATAGATTGAGCAGCAATTGTACCAACAGCTTCACCAATTTGAACAGGTGAGTTTGTAGCTAGGTTACGTCCGTAACACTTTCTACATATACCATGTTTTGCTTCACAGGTTAGAACAGTTCGTAAGAACACTCTCTCTATTCCTGCTTCATCAATTAATTTTGAATTTGTTTCGTTAATTTCTTCATTTGCTGGAGCAAGTACTTCACCTGTAAATGGGTGAAGAACGTCTTCAACTGGACAACGACCAACAAGACGATCACTAAGAGATTCGATGATATCATCACCGTCTTTAATAGCAGATCTCCAAATACCGTTGATTGTATGACAATCATCTTCGTTAATAACAACATCTTGTGATATATCAACTAGACGACGAGTCAAATAACCAGCTTCAGCAGTTTTAAGAGCTGTATCGGATAAACCTTTACGAGCACCATTTGTTGAAATAAAGAACTCAATAATTGAAAGACCTTCT
>CAYWGU010000069.1:0-13847 GCA_964457975.1 uncultured Spirochaetaceae bacterium
AAACTGAAGACAAGGTTGTACAGTCAATAAACTTAGAAGATGAAAATATTACATTCTAAAACTAATTATTAGATAGCTACCTATAGGTTCTATCCACCAACCTCTCAACTAGCCCCTATTTATTCAAAAAGCCACTTCCTCTTTATTAATATTAACATTTCCTATAATAACCTAATAAGTATAAATTCAATTTATAAAATTGGATACCCTCTACAAGTTAATAGTGTTATTTTAGTTATAAATATTATTCATTATGCTAAATACTTGATACCCGAAATATTGTTAGATTTAATTATCAATTAAATCCAAATTAACCATTTACCATTCATAAATTTGGTTCTATCTAATATATATAAACATTACTCAATCTGCATCATTTTTAATCATATTCTAGTTTTTTTAAATTTTGCGTATTAAAAAAGATATTCAAAGATTCTAAAATTACAAAAGAACTCGCTAAAGAGTCCTTAGAATAATTATTTACCATAAATAATTCAATGAAAATATTTTTTCACTAACTTTGGATATATTTAATATTATCTTGCTAAACAATCTTAATAAAAGTAAAATAAGCAGATATAAATACAAACAATAAGAGGTAGATAAGATGAATCTTAAGGAAGTTGATAAAGTAGAAATAACTGTAATTATGGATAACTATGCTGATTGGATTCTTGAAGATACAAAGTATGTTAAACGAGCAGTAGATTCTAAGAATGGTAAGGAGCTTAAAGTTCCACTAATGGCTGAACATAGTCTATGCCTTTTAATAAGTATTTATGATGGTAATGAAAAGCATAATATTCTTCTTGATGCTGCTGAAAATGGTGTATCACTTAAAAACAACATTGATATTCTTGAATTAGATTTAAAAACAGTAGAAGACATTGTTATAAGTCATGCTCACAGTGATCATACACATGGACTTGTTTGGGTAATGTCTCAGTTAGATTGCAGTGCTAATGTAATTGCTCATCCCGATGTATTTCTTACAGGTAGAACCTGTGTAGATGCAGGAAAGACAATTATTAATGATTGTCCAACTAAGGAAATGATTACAGCTCATGGTAATTCAATAATAGAATCCCTTAAACCATATACTCCAACAAATAAACTTTTTGCAGTAACAGGTCAGATACCAAGGACTACAAGTTTTGAAAAACTTGTATATGAATCCTATGTTATAAGAAATGGTGTCAAAGAATTTGATAAAATTTTAGATGATCAGGCAATAGCTATAAACATAAAAAACAAAGGACTTCTTGTAATATCAGGTTGTGCACATGCAGGTATCATAAACACTGTAAAATACTCACAAAAAATAACAGGCGTTGAAAAACTATATGGTGTTATTGGTGGATTTCATTTACCCTCAAAGATTAGCTCAGAGACTACAGAGAAGACCATTGAAGCCTTTAAAACGATGAATCCTGAAATTATAGTACCGATGCATTGCACTGGTATCTATGCCATTTCAAGCTTCATACAGGAATTCCAAAAAAAATGTAATTTATCTTGTGTAGGGTCTAGGTTTACCTTTTAATATATTTATTTGATGTGTGCAAATATACTTTCATAAAGAAATTTTAAAAAAAGTTGCTCAGGCGCTAACTTCATCTTAATAGGATGTGGATATTCCAGTAAGTCGGTTTGTAACCAAACTCACAGCACCAAAATATAATAGACCTTCATTTTATTAAAATAAACGCATAGATTATCATTAAAATCTATGCAGAGTATTCCAATTCCTTCAACATCTCTATTAAATTTAATCCACTTACTAGGTAGCGGTAAATTTTGTTTAATTCCTTAATTTTCTGTTCTTTTCGATTGAATTTATTTCATCTCGTCTTCAATCTACCATACTAAATACTGCAATCGAGATACAAGCTTTCCTGCTGTAATTGATTTTAGCAAATAATCTGTTACACCTATATTTATAGCAACTTTTGCCAAGTTAAAATTTTTATAGCCAGTAAGAAATACTATTTTAATATTTGATAATTGTTTTTTTTAAAGTTCAGCTAATTTAAGACCATCAAGAAATGGCATCTTTATATCAAGAATCAATATATCGGATTTCTTCTCTAAAGCTTTTTGTAAGTACCAATTCACAAACAGCGGCTGCTTCTATAAATTCAAACCTTTCATTTTCCCAATCTATATTTTCTGATATATTTTGTCTGATAAAAAATTCGATTAATTCAGAATTAGTTAAATAAATAGATATTATTATAAGATACTACTTTCACGTTCTATGCTAACGTAAACATAAGTTAACGTAATTAACTATTTCCCTTTTACCAAAACTAGATTAAAATATGATATGGAGTTTGATGTGATGAAAAATCAGGAAAAAGAATTAGAATTTATTGATGCTGCAAAATTGATGAATATAAAATCATTTAAAAATAAGGTCAGGCTTTATTCAATTGTAGGTGGTAATGAACAGTTCATTAAAACAGCAAACAAATATCCAATTTTAGATAAATTTATTAAAGAAGAATGCTTTGATAAAAAGGGTTTAATATTTGTTTATATAAATGATTATCTAAATGGATTGTCCAACTTAGATAGATTGATAATAACCTCTATTGGAATTGGCAATACAAAACCAACAGCAATATCAAACAACCTAAATATAAAAGAAAAAATGGTAAGAGAATCATTGGTAGGATTGAAGGAAAGATTTATTATTAGAAAAGAACTTCCAGTGATGGATGGTTTTATTGATGAGCTAACTGATGAAATCTATTTCCTTACTAAAAGCACTCTGAACTTTTATTTTAACTTCATCTATTCCTATACAAACGAGGGCATAATATTTAATTATGATGGGGCTATATTACACTTTAATGCTGTATTTGATTATCAATATCAGGGAAAGATATTTGAAGATATATGCAAAAAATTATTTATCCATGCAATAGAGACCAATCAATTAAGTTGGATTTCTTCTAACTTTGGATCTTATTGGAATGATGATAATTCAATTGAAATTGATATAGTTTCAAAAGATACTAATAAAAATAAGTTGTTTCTTGGAGAATGCAAATTTTTTAAAAGTAAACCAGTTGATATGAGAATTTATCATCATCTTAAAGAAAAAGCAAAGTTATTGGATGAAAGCAATATAGTTTATGGCCTATTTTCTGTTACAGGATTCTCACCGGAAATAATAGCACTATCTAAAAGTTGCCATCATTTAATACTGTTTAATAAATATGAAAGATTGATATTTGATTAAAATAGAAAGACATTTTAATACTTCTTTATTATTATCACCAAGTACTTATTTCTATCATAGATATTAATTTTTATTATTAATCACTTTGTATTAGAAAAGTTTACGGCATCTGGAAATAGAAAATTTAACATCATAATTTTACTTTACCTTATTCACTTATATTTCCAAATACTTTTTCCATTGTCTTCATTATGTAATAAACAGACCTACTACCAGCATCAATGAAGCCTAAACTTCCATCACCTAAAAACCCAGACCTACCTTTTACAGCTTTCATAGTTTTTGTAGCTTCAGAACCTTCCAATGATCCTTCAACCAAAGCTGCAAGTACAGCATTAAGAGTCCCAAGAGACCTCTTTGCTTTTTCATTTGCAGCAATTAAGGAATCAAGCATTGTTTTATCACCTGCTTTTATACCAGTTAAATTTGAAATATCATCAACGGTATTATTAACAATTTCATTTAATACAGGCCCACTTAATTTATCACTTTTTCGAAGGCTTGTTGCCGCTTGTAGGAATAGTGTACTAAAAATCAGACCTGATTGACCTCCCATTAATGAGAGCAGTCCATGCCCTATTACTCTAAAAACTTCACTTATTGCAGGATCTGAGGATGATTTAAGGATATCATTGTACGCAATAATGAATCCTCTAGAAATTGTTGAACCATGATTTTTATCACCAGTATTTAAATCAAGCTTGCTAAGCTCCATTGCTTTTTCATCAAATAACATAGCTAGTTCGTTAGAAAATTCTATTCCTTTATTCATGATATATTCTCCTATGAGTGCTTTTAATTTGTTAAAATTCTATATTTATCTAATCTGGTTTTCCCGTCTTAAATCTCCCTAAATTAACAGCTAGTTTTAAACCTCGCTGAAACATTTTGTTATGCCCACGGTGGTTAAATATCTTTCATATTTAATAATGATGTTTTCTATTCTAGTGTATTTGCAATGTTGTATTCAAATCTACATAATACCACTATACCACTGTAAAATTATTATCTATAATTTCACTCACCCTTTAGATTAATTTGAGTGACTTTAATCTCTAACTATTTTCTTTCAATAAACTCAATTCATGATATTTCTATAGAGTTGGTAATAACTGTACCACAAAGAGATTCAAAACAAAAATAAAAATATCGCAATAACTAATTATTATTTTCAATCAACATAATTTACACCAAATCAAACACCATCATCATATTTTTAATAAAAGACTGATTAAATTTATTTTGGTTTTATATTATACGTTTATGCTCTTCATTATAGACTATCTTGTCTACAGAAATTAAAGGTTTATTCTCAACAATCTGAAAGAACTTCACATCTTTGTAGATTCCAGTAATTGCTTGCTGTATTCCTTATCTTTCATCAAATACAATAATACAATTATTTTTAAATACCTGAGATGTTGATTTACAAGGTTCCTTGACTGAAAAAAAAGTTTAAATTCATTCTTTCTCATAAATAATAAGAAACTTAATTCTTAGTAAACCATACTTAAACTCAAAGATCAAAGAATTTGAAAATTATTAGTTATCAATCAAAATCTGAAATTGTTATACATATACTACATAAATGAAGAATTCATGTGGACATAACTAAATTTTCATGCAAGTAAAATACAAGTGAAACTTGTATTTGGAGAATTTAAAATTATTTAACATTGATTTATCAAGATACTAATTAGCTAATTAATTACATATTTATATATTTTTAATCAGATAATACTAAGAGGATAAAGGAATTACAGCAACAATTTATTGCTTCATTTACATTAGCTTTAGAATTGTTGTATTATAGGCCAACACAACCCAAAACTCATATTATATTAATTATAAACATTTTTATTGTTTTGATAAATATTCTTTAACAAACATTTAAAGCGAGGCAATCATGCTAAAAATCTGGATTACAGGCTCTACTGGTCAAATTGGTACAGCAATTAACGAAATACTTAACCCTTTGGGCTATGAAGTATTTGATACTGATCATGAGGTACTAGATGTTACCAATCTAGAAGAAGTTCTAAACTTCTGCAAGTCAAACAGACCTCAAGTTATTATTAACTGTGCAGGTATTGCAAGCGATAAGGAATGCAGAGACAATCCTGAAAGAGCTTACCATGTAAATGCACTAGGAGCTAGAAACATTGCAATTGGTGCAGCTAAAATTTCAGCTAAATTAGTACAAATTTCAACTGATGATGTTTTTGATGGCAAAAGCGATTCACCTATTACAGAATTTGATCGAACAAATCCTCAAACAGTTTATGGTAAATCAAAAGAATGTGGTGAAAATTTTGTTAAAGAATTCACATATAAGCACTTCATCATTCGTTCTAGTTGGGTATATGGGAATGGTCAAAATTTTGTAACTTATATATTAAATAAAGCAAAACGAGGTGAAGAACTTAATATCTCAAGAGATCAATGTAGCTCACCAACAAGTGTTAAAGAACTTGCCAGATTTATTCTTTATATAATTAACACAAATGAATATGGCACATACCATTTTACAAATACAGGTAGATGTAGTCGTATTGATTTTGCAAAAGAAATTCTTAAAATAAGTGGTCTTACTGACGTAAAAATTAATGAAGTGCATAAATCAGATTCCGAATATTCAATGAATCACCCAACTTATGCAGTATTGGATAATTTCATCATTCGAATAGAAAACAAATATAAAGCCTTACCGTGGAAAGAGGCATTAGCCGAATTTATACAGGAGACAAAATAGTGAGTGATAATCAAAAAAAAGTCCTAGGATTAACTTCCCAAATTTTTATCGGTTTGATAGGTGGCGCAATTATAGGATTGATACTAAATTACCTTATTCCAACTGGCTACTTTAGAGACACAGTGGTGATTAATGGTATATTTTACGTAATAGGTCAAGGTTTTATTAGACTCATGCAAATGCTTGTTGTTCCGCTAGTATTTTCTTCCTTAATCTGTGGTAGTATGGCTATTGGTGATACAAAGCAACTAGGAGATGTGGGTGTCAAATCCATCATCTTTTATTTAATTACTACAGCTTTAGCTATTATAGTTGCATTATCAATTGCAAATTTAATCAATCCTGGTATTGGACTTGATATGAAAAATATTCAAGTTGAATCAAACATTGGAAGTGCAGATAAGGTTCCACTTACAGGAACCTTATTAAATATAATACCTACAAATATATTTGCAGGACTTGCAAGTGGTACAATGCTTCAGATAATATTTTTTGCTCTTTTCATTGGTATTGTTTTAACAAAACTTGATGATAGAGCTACATTCGTAAGTAATTTCTTTAGTGAATTCAATGAAGTAATGATGGAAATGACAATGATGGTTATGAAAGCTGCTCCTTTTGGTGTTTTCTGCTTAATAGCAAGAACATTTGCATCAACTGGTTTTAGTGCATTCATACCAATGCTCAAGTACATGTTCGCAGTATTTCTTGCTTTATTTATACAATGTTTCTTTGTATATACAAGCCTTTTAAAAATAAGTACAGGCTTAAACCCTCTCACCTTTTTAAAGAAATTCTTCCCTGTAATGGCTTTTGCATTTTCAACAGCAACCTCTAATGCTACAATTCCATTATCAATCGAAACACTTCATAAGAAACTTGGTGTTTCAAAAAAGATTTCATCTTTTACAATACCACTTGGAGCTACCATAAACATGGATGGTACAAGTATCATGCAAGGAGTTGCAGTAGTATTTGCAGCACAAGCCTATGGTATACAACTTTCAATGATAGACTACATTACAGTTATTGGTACTGCAACAATTGCATCAATTGGTACAGCAGGTGTTCCAAGTGTTGGTTTGATAACATTAACAATGGTATTCAATTCAGTTGGACTTCCTGTTGAAGCTATTGCATTGATTATGGGTATTGATAGAATTCTAGATATGACTAGAACTGCTGTTAATATCACAGGGGATGCAGTAGGTACAACAATAATTGCTAATATGAATAACAATGTTGATAAAGAAAAATTCAATTTGAAAATACCAAAAGCAATCAAATAAAGAGCTCTATTAATTTTTATATTTTATTGCAAAAATGTACTCTAGAGTGTTTTCTAGGGTATATTTTTTATGCTTTCAGTAATCCTTCAATAATTAATATCTGTCTAAATATTTATTGCTTTATGAAAGTTATTGACCTATACTTAAATCAATACATAACTGGGAGGACTTTTATGAAAAAAATTTTAGTACTATTAATGTCCACTCTTGCCCTTACTGCAGCATTTGCACAAGGTGTACAAGAAGGACCTATTCAAAGAAAAGTAGTTGATACTACAATTACTATTTACGCAACAAATGATATGCATGGACGTGTAGACCCTAGCGTTTCTGGACCTTGGGACGGTTCAATGGGACTTGCTAAGATTGCTGGCGTAAATGCTAACACACCTAACTCATTATTGATTGATGCCGGTGATGCAACACATGGAACTCCATTCGCAATCCTAGCTGACGGACTTACCGTTATAGACATGATGAATGCAGCTGACTATGATTTTATGGCTATTGGTAACCATGAATTTGATTACGGTAAATCAGAGTTAAAAGCTATTGTTAATGCAGCTAATTTCCCTGTAGCATCCTCCAATATTGAAGATTCAAAGGGTATGTATCCATTTGATAAAACAATGATAAAGGTAATTGATGGTGTCAAAGTCGGTATTTTTGCTTTAACAACTGAAGATACTCCAGCTACTGCAATGCCATCTCATACAGTAGGCTACAAATTCAATAAAGTGATTACTGTATCTAAATCAAAAATTGCTGAATTGAAAGCACAAGGTGCACAAGTAATCATTTGTGTAGGACACCTTGGAATTGCAGAATCAGGTAGTGGTACAACATCAAAAGAACTTTTAAAAGCAGTTAATGGTATTGATTTATTCATTGATGGTCACAGTCACACAGCTGTAACTGAAATGGTTAATGATAGCTATTTAATTCAAAGTAAATGCTATGATAAGTATTTAGGTAAAGCTGTAATCTCAGTAAAGGGATACAAAGTATCTATTACTGGTGAATTATTAGATGTTGATACAATTGACGCTATGACATTAAGTTCTAAAGCTGAAGCTAAAAGAGCAGAAGTACAAAAGACCTTTGACGACTTACAATCTCAATTTGATGTAACTTTAAATGATACTGTTGGAACAATCGGTGTTGACTTAAGTGCACAAAGAGCTCCTGGTGTTAGAACACAACCTATGAACATTGGTTACTTGGTAGCTGAAGCTTATAGAACTGCTCTACAAAGTGATATTGCATTTGCAAACGGTGGTGATATTAGAGCTGATATCAGTTCTGGTGAAGTAACATATAAAGAAATAATCACAACTCTACCATTCTTTAATGCACTTGAAACCAAATTGGTTACTCCTGCTCTATTAAAAGAAATATTAGAAAATGGTGTAAGTAAGATCATGTTAAACAGTGATGGCACAATTGATTATGATAACTCTGCAAACGGTCGTTTCCCTCAACCTGCAGGATTTAGCTTTGTTTATGATGCAAAAAAACCAATTGGTTCTCGTATTGTAAGTGTAACACTTGATGGTGAAAACAAACCATTAGATCTAAAAAATACAACAAGACATATAAGTTTTGGTGGTTCTGAATATATCATGACCGGTGGTGATGAATACAAAATGTTAGCTAATATTCCTATTGATAAACTATTCGGCTTTACCGCAGAACAAGCATTAATCGAATACCTACAAGGTAAAAATATTACAGAAACATTCTTCACTGAACATAACGTTCAAGGAAGAATTACAAGACTATAGTATTTTAATGTATAGTTAAGAAGGATGATGGAATTTATATTTCACCATCCTTTTTTTATTTCTGAATTTTGTAGGTAATTTGTAATTAGGTTGTAAATTATAAAATAAACCATACTTGGTGATGTTATTGCTTAATCTAATTGCCTAAAAATTACTTACTTGATTTTTTTGTATGTGGCAAAAAGGATTAACTAGGAGGCTCTCTATCTTTGAAAAACCTTTTTTAAATATTAATAAATTATTGTAGCAACTTTTTTAAGCCTTTTACCTTCTTTAATTTTGAGTTACTATATACTTAAAATTAGTAAAAGGACAAACAATGAGATATATAGAGACCTTCAAGGAAGGCGAAAAAATTAAAGGTACTTACCTTTGTAAAAAAAGATTCACAGTAACAACCAAAAGTGGTAAAGAATTCGATATAGTTAAGCTGCAGGATAAAACTGGTTTTCTTGATGGAAAGATTTGGAATACTGATAACTTTTCAGTTGATGATTTTAAAGCAATGGATTATGTAAGTCTAATGGGAGAGGTTCAATCCTATAATGGTGCACTTGAACTAAATCTATCCAGAGCAACTGTTGCAAATGATAATTCCTATCAAATTGAAGATTACATGCTATCATCAGAATATGATATTGATGAAATGTTCGCTCAGTTATTAACTTACATCGATAGTGTTGAAAATAAATACTTAAAACAAATGCTCACTTCATTCTTTGTTGATGATACAAAATTTGCAGAAAAGTTTAAAATTCATTCTGCTGCTCGTAGCGTTCACCACGGTTTCAGAGGTGGATTACTAGAGCACACATTAAGTGTAGCAAAAAATGCCGATTTCTTTTCAAAGAACTATACTTTTTTGAATAGAGATCTATTGATAACAGGTGCAATCATGCATGATATTGCCAAAACCAAAGAACTCTCTCCAATGCCAGAAAATGAATACACAGAAGAAGGTAATCTAATGGGTCACCTTGTAATGGGTTCAGAGATGATTGGTGAAAGAGCAAATACAATTGATGATTTTCCTTATGATTTAAAACTACAACTTCAACATTTGATTCTATCTCATCATGGACAGCTAGAATATGGCTCACCTAAAAAGCCTGCTCTAGCAGAATCATTTGCACTAAACATGGCCGATTCTGTTGATGCTACAATGGAAACAATCAAGGAAACTCTTAAAAAAGAACCTCAAGATGGAAACTGGATGGGATATCATAAAATTTTAGATACAAACATCAGAAAAACAACAGTTTAATAAAAATTATTTTATAAAATAATCATAAAAAGAATAAGCAACCAAGGGTTGTCTTATTCTTTTTTTAGCACTTAAAACTGCTTAATTTTATATTATGTTGCATAATTGTTGCATTAATATTCTTTATGTGCATAAAGTGTTGCATTATAACTTATTTTTGTTGCAAATCTTATTGCACCTTTGTACGTTTTTTTGTACATTAAACACCTATTGTTATCTGTGTTATTTTTCAGATCTTTTTTTGAGAAAGTAAAATTAATTACTTTTTGTTGCAAATGTAATGGACGTTTTATCCTAATACCTATATATTTTGTATGAATTAAAGAGACGGAAAAATCACCTCTCTTTTGTGATGGTCTTTTACCTAAAGATATAAGACATGATTAAATTTATTACTTGCAGTCTTTACAACTGCAAAGGAGCTAAAATGAACTCTGATTGGAGAACATTTAAGGGATATATTTGGAAGGATGAGGTAAATCTTAGAGACTTCATTCAAAGTAACTATGAACCATATGAAAATGATGACTCTTTCTTAGAAGGATCTACCAACAATACCACAAAACTTTGGAAACAGGTTATGGACTTAACAAAACAAGAACAAAAAAAGGGCGGCGTTCTTGATATGGATACAAAGATTGTATCTACAATTACAAGTCATGATGCCGGCTACCTGAATAAAGATAACGAAACAATTGTTGGGTTTCAAACAGATAAACCTTTTAAAAGAGCACTTCAACCAAACGGTGGAATCAATATGGCAGAAAAGGCTTTATCTGAAAACGGATATAAAATTGATAGTACAGTTAAGCATATTTTCACTGAATATAGAAAGACCCATAATGCTGCTGTATTTGATGTTTATACTCCTGAAATGAGAAAGTGCCGCTCTAATCATATAATTACGGGTTTACCTGATTCTTACGGTCGTGGACGTATTATTGGAGATTACCGTCGTATTGCTCTTTATGGTATTGATTACTTAATTGAAGACAAGAAGCATCAAAAAGATAGTACCTCATCAATCATGAGCGATAAAACCATCCGTGATAGAGAAGAATTATCTGAGCAACTTAGAGCTCTTCAAGAATTAAAAGAATTAGGTTCAATTTATGGATTTGACATTTCAAAACCTGCCAACAATGTAAAAGAAGCAATTCAATGGTTATATTTTGGATACCTAGCTGCTGTTAAAGAACAAAACGGTGCTGCAATGTCTCTTGGACGAACTTCAACTTTCCTAGATATCTACTCTCAAAGAGATTTACAAGAAGGAACATTTACAGAATCAGAGATTCAAGAATTTATTGATCATTTTATTATGAAATTAAGACTTGTTAAGTTTTCACGAACTCCAGAATACAATGACTTATTTTCAGGAGATCCTACCTGGGTAACTGAAGCAATTGGTGGTATGGGACTTGATGGAAGGACACTTGTAACAAAGATGAGCTTCAGATATCTTCACACCCTATCAAACATTGGAACAGCACCAGAACCAAATCTAACTGTATTGTGGTCAACTAGACTTCCTATGCCATTCAAACGATTCTGTGCAAAGGTATCAATTGAAAGTTCCTCAATTCAATATGAAAATGATGATTTAATGAGAATAACCCATGGCGATGATTATGCTATTGCATGTTGTGTATCATCAATGCGTATTGGTAAAGAAATGCAATTCTTTGGTGCAAGAGCCAATCTTGCTAAATGTCTTTTATATGCTATCAACGGTGGTATTGATGAAAACACAAAGATTCAGGTAGGCCCTAAATTTCAACCAATTAAGAATGATTATTTAGACTATGATGAAGTATTCAATAAGTTTGAAGTTATGATGGACTGGCTTGCAGGTGTATATGTAAACACCCTAAATATAATCCATACAATGCATGATAAATATAGCTATGAAAGAGTCCAAATGGCTTTGCATGATAAAGAAGTACATAGATGGTTTGCAACAGGTATTGCTGGATTATCAGTTGTAGCAGATTCTCTATCAGCTATAAAATTCGCAAAGGTAAAAGTAATAAGAGATAAAGATGGTATTGCCATAGACTTCAAAATTGAAGGAGACTTTCCAAAATATGGCAATGATGATGACAGAGTAGATAACCTTGCAACTAAAGTTGTAAAGAGATTTATGGAAGCAATCAGCAAGTATCCCACTTATCGTGAAAGTATTCCAACAACCTCTCTATTAACAATTACTTCAAACGTTGTTTATGGTAAAGCAACAGGTAATACTCCTGATGGTAGAAGAATGGGTGAACCTTTCGCTCCAGGAGCGAATCCTATGCATGGAAGAGATACAAAAGGTGCTATTGCATCATTAAGTAGTGTAGCAAAGATTCCATTTAGTGCCGCACAGGATGGTATTTCAAATACATTCTCAATAATTCCTGATGCATTAGGCAAGGACGAGACAATGATACAACTAGATGAAGGCTGCAATGGCGGTTCTTGTAGCATCTAAACAATAATTATAAATAATATTAAAGGATAATAAAATGGCAATTTCAAATGCAAGTATAGATAATTTAGTTGGGCTATTAGATGGTTATGCATCTAAAGGTGGACATCATTTAAATGTTAATGTTTTTAAAAAAGAGACATTGATAGATGCTCAAAACCATCCTGAAAAGTACCCGCAACTTACAATTAGAGTAAGTGGATATGCTGTTAACTTTACAAAGTTATCAGCAGAACAACAAAATGAGGTTATAAACAGAACATTCCATAAGGCGATATAATATGAAAGGAAGATTTCACTCTTTTGAAACCTTTGGTACTGTGGATGGACCTGGAATTCGGTATGTAGCCTTCTTCCAAGGATGTTCCATGCGCTGCAAATTCTGCCACAATCCAGATACTTGGAAGGTTGATGCAGGAATCACAAAAAGTGCTGATGAAATTCTCCTAGACTTTAAAAGAAATGAGGTTTTCTATAGCAACGGTGGGTTAACTGCCACCGGAGGAGAGCCTCTTCTTCAGCTACCTTTTTTGGTAGAGCTTTTTACAAAAGCAAAAGCAAAGGGAATCAACACTTGTCTTGACACCTCTGGTGGTGTTAATATTACTGAGGCCAATAAAGAATTATTTGTAGAACTTTCAAAAGTTTGTGATCTTATTATGCTTGATTTAAAGCATAGTGATATGAAAGGATACAGTGAATTAACGTCTTCAAATCAAACCTTTCCACTAACCTTTTTATCTTTTATGAATAAAAGAAGTGTTGAAATTCAAATACGACATGTATTGATACCAGGAATAACACTTGAGGATGACCAGCTAATCAATCTTGGAAAGCTAATTGCTCCATTTAAAATGGTTAGAAGTTTGGATGTATTACCATACCATACCATGGGAATTACAAAGTATAAAAGTCTTGGTATTCCGTACCCTTTGGAAGGAGTTAGAGAGGCTTCTAAAGAAGAAGCATTACTAGCACGTGATTTAATCTTAAATACAATAAAAGAAGAAAGAACGTTAAACCAACCTAAATAAATAC
>CAYWGU010000069.1:13857-14659 GCA_964457975.1 uncultured Spirochaetaceae bacterium
CTTATATATTATCTATGATTTTTGCATGAACTTTTTTGGGGAAACACCTGAAACTCTTCTAAATACATTTGAAAAGTAAGCAGGATTGCTATACCCAACCATAAATGTAATCTCATTAATCTGATATTTTCCTTCATTAAGAAGAATCTTTGCCTTTTCAACTTTATATTCATTTAAATATTGAAGTACATTTCGCCCCGTTTCCTTTTTGAAAATACGACCAATATAGTTAGTTGAAAGATGCATAAATTCTGAAATATCCTCAATAGTAATCTGATTCATGTAATTATTCTTTATATAATTTTTAACAGTTCTTGAAATGGAATCATTCATATAAGGCATGTATTTTTCACAAAGAACATTCAATACATCTATCACCTTGTTTTTAACTGTTATGCAACTAAAGCAATTATTTAATTTTGCTGTTTCACCATTAACACATTCAAGAAAGTATTCCAAATTCAAATTCCTTTCCTGAAATGTAGTTCCAAGAATATTGAAAAGGACCTCAATCTGTTGCTTGCAATTTATTAAACCATAATTATTTTCTTCAAGAAAAAGAAAAAAATTATCAATAGATTTTTCAATCAATAAATAATCTCCCCCTATGAACGAATCAATTATTATCTTTGATATCGCACCACAATCAACAATTTTTGTTGGAAGAAAAATATCTCCATTATTTATTATACATTTATTTAAGCAATATAATGAGCCAAGAGAATCCCGACTCTGACTTAGCGCCTTGCTGAAATCCACTGCGTTGATACTTTCTCGACTTATACCAATATTCAAATTGCAA
>CAYWGU010000070.1:0-14433 GCA_964457975.1 uncultured Spirochaetaceae bacterium
CACTATTCAAGTAAAGATAAAAATAAAAAATTAAAAGAAGCGTTTTCTTTTCTAGATTAAAAAACTAGCTAAAATATGTGTGGTAGTTTTGTCTTTATTTTATCAATAAAAGTAATGTTTTTCATATTTACTATTGTATTTTAACCAGTGTTTCAGTAAATTGTTATACATGAATAACAAAACAGTAGAACATTTAAATGTCGGGGAATCCGGCATTATTGGTGCCATTACAGCTCCTAAAGAAATCAAACGTCGTTTGATGGATATGGGATTCACACGTGGCATACAAGTTAACGTTGTAAAAAGAGCTCCAATGGGAGATCCTATTGAAGTTAATATAAGAGGATATAATCTCTGCATTAGAAAAGAACAGGCTTCAAATTTACAGTTACGAGATAAAGCATAATGGCTACAATTTGTCTAATAGGTAATCCTAACTGCGGTAAATCTACTCTTTTTAATATAGTTACCAATGCAGTTGCACATGTAGGTAACTGGGCAGGTGTTACTGTTGAAGAAAAATATGGTGATTGGGATGGTAATAAAACACTAGATTTACCAGGAATTTATTCACTTTCACCCTACAGTCCAGAAGAAACTCTTTCACGACGATTTATACTGGACAGTGAACCAGATTTAATCATTGATGTAATTGATGCAACCAATCTTGAAAGATCTCTTTATCTTACAACACAATTGGTAGAACTTGGTCGTCCAATGATTTTAGCTTTAAATATGGGTGACCTTCTTGAAAAAGAAGGAATTACAATTGATAAAGATCAACTATCGAAGATGTTCCATTGTCGAGTTGTAAATATATCTGCTGCTAAAGGCACTGGCATAGAAGAATTAAATATTGCTGTTAAAAAAACTCTCTCTGATAGAAAGATTCCATCATGCCCTCTTTTTGCAAAACATCTTGAATATTTAATTTCAGAATTAATTGCTGATGATTTTATGCATGTAGCTCCAAAAGCATATCCTAGAAGATGGTGTGCAATAAAGCTTCTAGAAGCAGATGAACTTTTTTTAAATCAAATGCCTCCTATTCCAGAAAAATTACAAAAGAAAATTGATGGTGTAACTTCAAATTTAACAGAAATATTTGATGATGACATTGATGCAATCATAATAGATCAACGTTATCATGTTGCAGAAGATATAACAAAAATATGTGAGGTAAAAAAGACTCCTAAAGAAAGGTTTAAAATAGATACCATCTTAACAAATAGGATATTGGCAATTCCTCTTTTTATAATGATAATGGCAAGTGTCTTCTTCCTTTCTATAAGTGTTGTTGGTGGATATTCAACGCCTTTAATCGAACATAGCATAGATGTAATAAGCAATAGCCTTCATATATTTTTAAATAATCTTGGTGTTATACCCTTCTTATCAAATATGTTGATAGATGGTATAATAACTGGTGTTGGTGCTGTATTGACCTTTGTACCGCAGCTCTTTGTTCTCTTCATATTGCTTTCACTTTTAGAAGATTGTGGATATATGTCGCGTATAGCATTTATAATGGATAGAGCAATGAGAGATTTAGGGTTAAGTGGAAAATCAATCATTCCTCTTGTTATTGGAACAGGTTGCAGTGTACCTGCTATAATGAGTACAAGAACGATTGAACATCCAAAGATGAGAACATTAACAATACTTGTTACCCCTTTCATTCCCTGTGGAGCAAAACTTCCAATATTCTCCTTGATAATTGGTTCATTCTTCCCCAATGCCTGGTACATGGCACCTATGATGTATTTTATTGGTATTCTTGCTATTGCAATTACTGGAATTATTTCGCAACTTCTTGATAAACATAAAGAAAGCAATGCTTTTATTTTGGAACTTCCTCGTTATCAACTACCAACGGTTAAGAATACCTGGGTTCAAACATGGGAGCGAACAAGTAGTTTTATTCAAAAAGCTGGAACGACAATTCTACTTGCAAGTATTGTAATTTGGTTCTTAAGTGCCTATAGCTTTAACTTTCAAGAAGTACTGAATCCTGCAGAAAGCATGTTGGCCTCAATTGGTAAATTCATTGCCCCTATATTCAAACCATTAGGTTTTGGTACATGGCAGGCATCAGTTGCTCTTCTTACAGGGATAGCTGCAAAGGAATCAATTGTAAGTACTCTGTCAGTTGCACTTCAAGGAGCATCAATTACAACAATATTTTCAAGAGCTGGTAGCTTTTCGTTCATAATGTTCATATTACTTTCATCACCTTGTATTGCAGCCATTTCAGCAATGGCAGCAGAAATGAAAGATAAAAAGGTGTTCATTGGAGCTTTGCTCTACCAAACTGGACTTGCTTATTTATCATCATTTATCGTTTATCGTATATTATTAGGAGTGTTATAAAATGGTATCAATAATAGCTAACATAGTTGTTGCGGCTCTTATCCTATTGATGATTTACATCGCAGTAAAAGCCCTTAGAAAACCACATAAGCAGAAATGTAGTAAATCCTGTTCATATTGTCATGATACTGATTGCTCACACTGTTCAAGGCATTAGTTTTTGTATGCAATTTTATGCATAATTATACAATGCCTCTAGAATAAAATAATTCTTTCTACTATACTCCACCTAATTAATGAATTGGGAGAAATTTTATGAAAAAGATAATTATCTTACTTATGGTATCTTTAATTACCCTATCTAGTGTGTTTGCGCAGGGTGCTAAAGAAAGTGTTGGCGATGACTCATTGGCGGAAGTTGAAAAAGCTGGTGTATTTGTATTGGGTCTTGATGATGCATTCCCTCCTATGGGATTTAGAGATGAAAACAATGAAATTGTTGGATACGATGTTGATCTTGCTAAAGAAGTAACATCTAGAATGGGTGTTGATCTGAAGCTTCAACCAATTGATTGGAACAGCAAAGAGCAAGAACTTGCAACAAGCAACATTGACTGTATCTGGAATGGTTTCACAAAATCACCTGCACGTGAAAAGGTAATGACATTCAGTGCAACTTATGTAATGAACAAACAGGTTCTTGTAGTTAAAGCTGATTCACCCTATAAAACTTTAGAAGATTTTGATGGTAAAACAATTGGTCTTCAAGGTGGTTCAACTGCATCTGATGCAATAGAATCTGCACCTGAGTTCAAAGCTAGCTTGAAAGACGTAATACAATTTAAAGACAATCTAACTGCACTTATGGATTTAAATGCCGGTGGTGTTGATGGTGTTGTAATTGACCTCTTGGTTGCAAATGATACAATTAAAAGATCAAAATTAGATTTTGTGATCCTTGATGACGGTTTATCAGAAGAAGAATATGCTATTGGATTTAGAAAAGGTGATATAGCTCTTAAAGATGCTATTGAAGCTCAACTAGTTGCAATGCAAAAAGATGGTACATTAGCAGAAATTACAACAAAATGGTTTGGTAAAGATATTTCAGTTATTGGTAAATAAATTTACATTCAATAAAATGGGGGATGATTATTCATCCCTTATTTTTTTTAAAATCCAGTAGGCATTATAAAAAATACCTTATTTCAGTTTTAATAAAATTATAAATAATATATGGTGTACTAAAAAATAAAAGAACAATTAATATGAGGTGTTTATGAGTAGATTATTAATTCCAATGATGGAAGGAACTCTTGTAAGTTTTAAGATATTCTTTCTTACATTATTATTTGCCCTACCATTAGGACTATTGGTTCAAAAAGGTAAAACTAGCAATATATGGATTATTAGAAAAATAGTTAACCTTTATATCATGATTATGAGAGGTACACCTTTAATCTTGCAGCTAATATTTGTTTATTTTGGACCATATTATATTTTTGGCACGTCCTTTGATAGGATGAATGCTGTAATATTTGCTTATGTTATTAACTATGCTGCATACTTTGCTGAAATATATAGAGGCGGAATACAATCAATACCTAAGGGGCAATATGAAGCTGGTAAGGTACTTGGATTTACAAAGATCCATACCTTCACTCATATCATTCTTCCACAAGTTGTAAAAGAAATATTACCTGCAATGGGTAATGAGGTTATAACACTTGTTAAAGATACTGCTTTAGCGCAGACAATTGGTGTTGCAGAATTATTCAGAGTTGCACAGACAGCATCTGCGAGAGAGTTCTCAACCACTCCATTGTTTATAGCAGGTATATTCTACTTTGTAATGAATGCATTTGTTTCAAAATTATTCGATATTGCAGAAATCAAAATGAATTATTACGGTAAGGCATAAAGGAAAGAAAAATGGCAGATAATAAATATGTAATTGAAGTAAATCATTTGGTCAAGAATTATGGCGACAATGAGGTTCTTAAGGACATTTCTTTTCATGTTGCACAAGGTGAGGTTCTATCAATCATTGGTTCCTCAGGTTCTGGTAAATCAACACTCCTTAGAGCAATAAACCAACTGGAGACAATAGAAGGTGGAGAGGTTATTATATGTGGTGATACCTTGTATGAAGAAGGTCTTAATCTCTCTCAAGAAGAATTGCGAAAAATTCAATTGCACAATGGATTGGTATTTCAAGATTTCAACCTATTTCCACATATGAGCATCAAAAGGAATATAACAGAAGCATTAATTTATGTGCTAAAGAAAGATAAAGCAGAAGCTGAAGAAATAGCTCTAGCCCTACTCGATAAAATGGGTCTTAAAGATAGATGTGATTCTTATCCCTCTCAGTTATCTGGCGGTCAGAAGCAAAGGGTGTCCATTGCAAGAGCACTTGCTCTTAAACCCAACGTATTGTGGTTTGATGAACCAACCTCGGCACTGGATCCTGAGTTAACAGGTGATATCCTGCGAGTTATTAAAGATCTTGCTAAGGAAAAAATGACAATGGTGGTTGTTACCCATGAAATGTCATTTGCCCGTGATATTAGCGATAGAGTTATTTTCATGGATGAAGGTTTGATTGCTGAAAAGGGAACACCTGAAGAGGTATTTGGAAATCCTACAAATCCAAGAACAATTCAATTTCTACAAAGATTTGAGGGATAAAAAAGCCTCTTATTATTCAATAATGTTGGATCCCAATAGATTTAAGTTTTGCTTATATCTCTTGGGATTTTTTTATTAAAATATAATTAACTTACCACTTGGTTTGTTAAATATTTCACCTTTATGTAGAACATGAATACCATTAACAAATACATCATCAATTCCCTTTGAAGGTTCCTGTGTATTTTTGGATGATAAATCTTCCAAATTATTCAAATCACAAATAACTAAATCAGCAAAGCATCCTTCCTTAATTCGTCCTCTATCGTGTAGGTTAAGTCGTTCAGCACTTTTTCCCGTTGCTCTATATATTAGCTCTTCTAGAGGTAAGGTATGAAGTTTCTTGTAGAATAATGATAGATAGTGTGGAACACTATGATAGGATCTTGGATGAGAGGGAAAGGTTCCACCACTATATAGTGAATCTGTTCCAAATACCATTAGGGAATGAGATAGAATCTTTTGCATGCTATCGATACTTTGTGTTATATCCTCCATCAAGCAGATACCTTTTTCATCTCGTAAAATATCAAAGAAAGCGTTGAACATATTATCTTCATCATGATTTCCATATAACATATCAGAGCACTGTAGCAGGGTCAGGCCGTCTAGCTCTCTTAAATGCTCACTATACATTATGCTTATGTTTGAAAAGCCACACATCTTTATAAGAGAATCAAATCCATCACCCTTTATTATTAAATTCTTCATCTTTAATCTATCTTCAGATTTATCCAAAGCACTCTTTAAATCAGTGTAAGATAATTTTAGATATGATGGAGGAAGTAAACTTGAAAGAGAAGTAGATCCAAAGTCATAGGGATATTGGTCAAATCCAATATCTATTGCTTGTAATTTAGCATCGTCAATCATTGATAACATTAGTGGAACATTCTTTTGATTATCCATTCCTATTGCTTTGAGATGACTTATTTCAAGCCTAACACCTGTAATTTTTGCAAGTTCAATGACCTCCTTTAAAGATTTAATTACTTCATCTCCCTCACACCTATGATGCACAGCAAAGAACTTATTATGCTTTTTAACTACAGTTAATAAAGCAATCATTTCCTCTCTTGTCGCATACAAGCAAGGTGCATAATAAAGTCCAGTAGAAAAACCAATGCAACCTTGAGTTAGACTTTTATCTAGCAAGTCACACATAAGATTAAGTTCTTCTTTTGTAGCTGCTCTATTTGGATTCCCTAGTATTGCATTGCATCTAAGAGCAGTATGGGATTGAAGATACATAATATTTGTACCACATCCCTCTTTTTTAATAAAATCAGCGTAGGTTTTAAAATCATGCCAATTATATTCATTGAGTGAGTATTTCCCCTCTCCCAATACATCCTTTGTACTATTGTTAATTGCATCAACAATTGATTTGTTATTTATATCAATAGGATAAACACCTACACCACAGTTACCTGCTATTTCAGTTGTGATTCCCTGTTGAATTTTACATTTCATCGACGGATCTCTTATTACTTGAAGATCACTATGACCGTGAAAATCGATAAACCCTGGAAACAAATATCGTTTATTAACATCTATTGTTGTTAAAGCTTTTATAGGTGAGAGCTTCTCTCCATCTTTATATACCTTATCTATTTTATCATTTGATATTGTGATGCTGCCAAGAAAAGGCTTTTGATTCATACCATCAACTATAATTGCATTTTTTAATAAATAATCCATTTCTTTTTCCATTTTACATGCCTCTGTATAATCTGTATTACCACCAAATATAAAGGAATACAAGTCTTAAAAATAGATATAACCAAAAGTTTGATAATACCCCATTAATTATTGATATTTAGTCAAAATAAACGACGAATGGCCAAAAGAATTCAACCAATTCACAAATTATGCTATTGTACGGTGCTTTATTTGATATTAACTTTAATAAGAAGAAAATACATCAGATTATGGCTGATAATAACTTTTTATCTATTATAGACCACGGAAATATACTCCTGAACAGTGTAAAAAGAAAAAATATCTAAAGTTAAACAAGACAAAGGATTTATTGGAAAGAACCTTCTTCTCAGGTATTTTCAGGAAGGTCTATGTTGAAGATATTGCTTAGCTTTATTGCTTAAAGAATGCATTATTTAGATACTATTATGGACATTTTTAACAAAGAATTATTATTTGAGAAATAGGCACTACCTCTAATAGTATTCTTTGTACTGAAACTGTAAGAGACTTATCAAATAAGTATGATTTAGCTGGATGCATCATTCATACAGATGGTTAAACCTCGTTTGTAAGTAAAAAGTATATATGTCTAATAGATGAAGTAGGAGCAACTACTAGCGAATTAATTGGGAGTTGCTATGACAATGCAAGTGACGAGTCTTTTAACTCAATATTAAAGACTAAAGGATTGTATAATTGGTTTGGTAAAACTAAGTTTAAAGATCGAAGAGTAAGAAAAGAAGAAGTCCTACAAAAGGTACTTTACACATTTTTATTACAAACCAATTGACTCTGTCAGTGGCAGTATTATAATAAAAGAATAAAGAACTGTTAACCTAAATGGTAACGGTGCAATTTAAAGTATTAACTTTAATGGGTTCAGTCCAACTAAGAATGAAAACTATTTTGGGGGCAAACCAAATTAAATATATAAAATAAAAGGAAATTTTTTATGCATGAATTAAGTCAATTAATCAATGATGAAATGAAGCCTGCTTTTGGTGTTACTGAACCAGGAGCCATTGCTCTTGCCGCAGCTACGGCTCGTAAAAACACGACAGGAAAAATTAAGAGTATTTTGGTGGAAATGAACTCAGGAATGTACAAAAATGGTTTTACTTGTGGAATTCCTAACTCAAATGAAGTGGGCAATGTTTTTGCTGTTGCATTAGGTGTAGTAGCAGGAAACCCAGATAAAGGTCTAGAAGTTTTGTGTGATATTACTCTTGACGATAACAAATTAGCATATCAATTGATTAATGAAGGAAAAGTAAAAGTTAAATTGAGCGGAATCTCTTCAGATATTTATATCAAAGCTATTCTTGAAACAGAACATGATACTTGTTCTGTAATCATTAAACATGCACATGAAAATATCGTTGAAATCAAAAAAAATGGTAAAATTATCTTTGAAAAAGAAGAGGAAAATAAAACTATTGAAGCAGAAGGAACCACGAACGAAACAACCGCTCTGATTCATAAGTATACATTAAAAGAAATTCTCAATTTTGTGAATACCGTTGACTATTCTGAAATTGAGTTCATCAAAAAAGCCTATGAAATGAATATGGATCTTTTTGAAGAAGGTCAAAGGAATTCTAGAACTACATTCTCAAGAAAATTATTAAAGATGAATGGTGATGTAATATTCTCTGATAACACAACTAAAACGGCTGTATTATTGTGTGGCGGTGCAATTGAAGCACGTGTAATTGGTTTGAGTAAAGCTGCTATGAGTATTTCTGGTTCAGGTGCGCATGGTATTATCGCAACTATGCCTCTTTATGCAGAATATAAAGTAAGAAAATTGTCAGAAGAAATGTTAATCAGAGCAACTGTATTAAGCTATTTAATTTGTATATTCATTAAAGATTATTCTGGAAAATTGTCTGCGTTTTGTGGTTGTGCGGTTGCAGCTGGTACTGGAATGTCATGTGCATTGGTTTATATGAAAAATGGTGGATATGATGAAATTGTAAAAGCCTTGAATAATATGGCATCTAGTGTTACTGGTATGATTTGTGATGGTGGTAACCAAGGCTGTACTATGAAAGGTATTGTTGCAACAAAAGCAGGCTATATATCTGCAGAACTTGCACTATTGGATGCATATACTTACAATATTCACGGTATTCTAGGGACTACTCCTGAAGAAACCATGAAAAATATGGGATTGATTGCTTCACCTGGCATGGTAGGTACTGAAAAGACTATTATTGATATATTTAAAAATAAACTAGAATAATAATCGAGTAGGTAGATGGGCGGGAATGCAGACAAAAAGTTGAACTCCAATAGGAGAAAAACAAAATGATATTTCATTCTATGCCAATCTAATTTATCGAATTTTTACAATTAATCCATGGTCAAAAACTTCCCAATATTTAATATTTTTTTTCATTTAATTGTTTATTGTACATCTTTTTTGTTTTATTAACCATTATTAATTAACTGAAATTTCTGCAATTAGAGTATGAATAAAAAAGATGCTTAAGAATACATTAAATTTTGAAATTTGAATTTCACCATAATTTTGCTCTTGAAAGCATAATATTGCAATAATAGTAACTTGATTTATATTATGATTCATATTAAACCACTTTACCTTTTGGCCTTTATATTATACTTTGCATCTTTTCAAAAAGATCTAGATTGAGTTATCCTAAACTTTGGTTAAAAAAACGAAACACAGACTATGGTATTAAATGACCAAAATTATTCTTTTTCATTTTTACATAAATTTTTTATCATTAAATCTTCATTTTTCAAGGACTTTTCAAACATCCTAAGTATTTTGTTATAGTTACCTCTTTTTAAAGTAAGAGATAAATCGGCTTTCATCTCATTGTAGCTATCTGAACTTATAACAGTTAAAGGGAACCCAGAATCAAGCAAACTTCCTGCAAGAATTATTGATGAAAAGACCAAAGAGTGCTCGTCAAATGGAATTATTCTAAGTAGCTCACCAAACATGAAACTTGCCTTTACAACGCCGTTGATGTTTGACCATTCATTTTCACTTTGCACCATCAGGGTTTCCATCTGAACATTTACTGAGTAGGTTCTATTGTCCTGCACCCATGCACCTGCAAAAGGAATTTCAACATCTCTAAATTCAGATTGATGATAATCATCAATTCCTTCAAACAATTTATCTTGAATGTTAGTAAGTCTTTTTTCACTAAAGAAAGGAACAGGTCTTGAACCATTACCTTCTATATTACCAAATCCTGTTTCCTTAAAAAACTCGACAATAATAGTTTTTGCATTTTTAACCAGGTAATGCTTATTCATTGAAATATTTTCAACTTTTTCACCTGCTAAGATTCTTATTACCTGCTGATCAGAGATACCTTCCTCTATAAAGATTGAAGATAGAAACCGATTTAAACTATTATCAAAATATTTCTTAAGCAAATGAGAATTTTCACTGTAATTTTTAATATTTTTTTTAATTTCATTTAATGAATCAAAATTAATCGGTCCTGTTCTAAGATCAAAGTTTTTTATATGCCGTATTTTTCTACCATCACCAGGTTTCTGTGCTGTAATTGGAATATTCCAGGCCCATCCAGATCTAACAACACCATCAACACGTCCTTCACTACAAAGTATTCTGATTCTTCTTTCAGTTATGCCCCAATTTTTGCTAGCTTCTTTTACACTAATATAAACCATTACAATACTCCTTATTAGGAATATTAATTCATCTATTAATATAATGCAAGAAGATTTATTATAAAATTCGATTATATATTACCACATTAGATGCTTTTTATTTTTTTTATTCCAATAGGTTTGACCATTTATCCAATATACATAACAATAGCCTAGGGATAAGCGCTAAAAAACTTAAAACATCTCCACCTTTTAGGAGTTTATATTCTATGGATTACTACGATATAGTTATTGTTGGCTCAGGTCCTGCCGGAATGGGTTGTGCTTTCACAATTCTTAAAGAAAAACCTACACTCAAAATTCTGATTTTAGATAAGAACAAATATTCAACTGGTGGTATGAGAAATGATTGTAAAATGAATTTCACATTTCCAATTGGATTTCCTCTTGATTATTGGGAAAGAGATAAAACTGAAGAATACCTCGATGAAGTAACCAAATTCTTCAATCCTACCATTCTTGAAAAGAAAAACATTGAAACCTACCAAAAAAGAGCAGATAGACTTGGGTGTGAATTGCTTGCAATAAAACAAACCCACCTTGGCACTGATGGTGGACTTAAATTAATCAAGGAACTTTTACTAAGACTTGATGAAGCTGGTGTTACCTTGGCTCTTGAAGAAGAAATGATTTCAATTAATCAATCAAACAACTCCATTAGCACAAACAAACGTTCAATTGAATATGGTAAAATTTTAATTGCTCCAGGCAGACATGGGTTTCACTTTTTACAGGAGACCATGAAGACATTGAATGTTCCCTATATTGATAATATTGTCGACATTGGTGTTAGAATTGAAACAAAGGTTGAACACTATTCTATAGTAAAAGATTACTATGATCCAAAGTTCTACTTTCCAGAAAAAGTTAGAACCTTTTGCACAAACAGTGGTAGAGCTCATGTAGTAAAAGAAAAATATACCACCGACAGAGGTGATAGTTGGTACAGTGTTAATGGTCATGCTTATTCAACTACAAATAGTGAAAAACAATCTGATCTTGTTAACTTTGCAATTCTAAAAACCATCAAGCTAACAGCTCCTCTTGCATCAGGTCAGCAATATGCTGAAAATCTTGGTTTAAATGCCACACAACTTGGTGGTGGAAAGCCTTTAATGCAAAGAGTTGGTGATTTTCGTTTGGGATCTAGGTCAAAGGTTGCTACTTTTAACGATGATCCATATGATTTCAAACCCTCCCTTGGTAGTTGCTGTCCAAGTGATATTTCACTTGCAATGCCAGCGAAGGTATTGAGAGCTATTTGGAAGGCTATGAAAAACTTAGATACAATTGTTCCTGGAGTACTTCATCCTTCAACAATAATATACTACCCAGAAATAAAACTATATGCAAACAAACCAACCTACCTTGATGATTACTTCAAGGTTGCAGAAAACATTTACTTTGCTGGTGATGGTGCTGGAACCTCTCGAGGTATTACAGGAGCGTGGGCAAGTGGCATAAGAGCTGCACGTGGCATGATGAAGTAAATAAAATTTATTCTTTAAATTTTAAAAGGTCAAAGATAAAATTCGTTTTTGACCTTTTATATATCTTATCAAAAACATAGATTATATAAAGTCCTTTCTCTATTCTTAACAAAAGTAAAACAACCATTTATTTCCCTCAATTTGAGTTCTCTAAAAATAATTACCTTGCAAATTCTTCCTTATTAAAAGATAATATTAAACAATACGATTAAAGGAACACCACATGAATAAATTCTTCACCTTTCAGCGAAAACATAGGACACTGTTTTTAACAATTATATTAATTGTAACAGCATTCTTTTTATATAAGGCAACATCGCTTTCAATTAATGCTGACTTCAGTAGTCTTTTCAATCAAACTGAACCTATTACCTACATTGGAGGTAATGGAGATTTTAATGAAGAAGAATTTAATACAATTCTTTCACAATACAACAATCTAGAAAAAGTAAATTCAGCTGATTATGCAAATCTTCCAATTCCTGATGAGTATGGAGAAAATTCCAATTATACATATCCAAATGCAACTGAGGCTCAAGAAAATTTACCTAGATCTTCAGGATTGCTGCTTTTAATTAGTAGTGATAATTTTTTTACCCCTGTCTTTTTAAATACACTTGATGCAAGCCTACAAAATCTAGAAAACCAAGAGAATATTACAAACATTACTTCTGTTTTTAACTACTTTACAATAGAAAAGAAGGGAACAAGATTATCGATTGTTCCTTTCAGCCCCAATAATAAGGGTAATAAATGGACTGAAGAGATGGTAAAAACACTTAGAACTCGTCTTAGTGAAGATCCAACTGCAACAGGTTACATGGTTAGTCGTGATTTAAAATCTGTAATATTTAATCTTCAAATAAGTGATTTAAGTGAAGGGGAAATATATGACTTACTTGAAACTCTAAAGCCTTTAAAAGTTCTTGGTGCAACCTTCGCAATTACAGGACAACTTCCAATTACCTATAGAATTACATACTATCTCACACATGATTTGGCACTTCTATTAGCCTTAAGTTTAATTGTTATTCTTGTTGTTTTTTACCTTTCATTTAGGGCTAAAAGATCAATGATGTTACCTTTTGCTCTATCTGTTATTGCAATCATATGGACATTTGGAACAATGGTTATTCTAGGCTATCAAATCACACTAATAAACATAGTCACTCCGTGTATGGTATTAACTCTTGGTTCATCATATTCGGTTCATATGTTGAGCCAATTCTATGCTGATTACAATAAAGGAACAAGATTGGATTTACCATTTATTTCAGCTGAAAAGATTTCTAAAACAATTTTATTTGCTGGTCTTACTACAATTGCAGGTTTCTTAAGTCTTCTTATAAGTGAAATTCAAGGCTTAAAAGAATTTGGATTATCTGTATCGATTGGAATTATATATTGTGTAATATTAGCTCTTACGTTTATTCCAATAATGCTCTCTTATATAAGTGAACCAAAGGAAAAGCAATCACAGGTAGTTAACAAAGGCTTGCTTACAACCTTTATAAAAAAAATGTCAAATGTAGTATTAAGTCATTATATAATATTCTCTGTATTATTTGTTTTGATTATATTTGGATTCCTCTATACCAAAGATAAGGTTTCTGTGGATACAAATTACATGGCTTACTTTCCTGAATCAGATAGGATTGCTAGCGATACACAGAATATCTCAAAGGCTCTTGGTGGTGATATGCCTTATCAATTGGAACTCAACGCACCTCAAGGAAGTGATAGCTACTTCTTAGATAGTGAAAACTTAAAGAAAGTATATGATTTTGAGATTGCTGTTAATAAAAGTCCTGATGTACTTCAAAATATAAGCTTTGCTTCATATGTAGCGCATCTAAATTCCCTTTATACCGGTGTTGATGAGATACCTGATAAACCTGCTCTTATAAATTTATTTAGTAGAATTATGACAATGCTGAGACCAAAGAGTCCAGGGCTACTAGGAAATACTATAAGTAATGATGGCAACTCTCTTAAAATTTATCTACAATCATATGATAGTGATAATGGTGATATAACAACTGTTGGATCATCTGCTAAATTGGAAGATTTAATGGAGTGTGCATTACCTCTACTGCCTAAGGATGTAACCATTACATACAAAGGAACAAACCCAGAAGCACTTAGATTTAGCAATCAATTAATGAAAGATCAAATAACATCTCAAATTTTAGCTTATATTCTTGTATTTATAATTGCAGCAATTGCATTCAAATCGTTATTTAGTGGAATATTAACGCTTATTCCTGTAGCTGTCGGTGTCATGAGCAACTACATAATAATGTACACCCTAAATATACCCTTTGATATGGTGACAGTTAGCTTTGCATCAGTTGCAATCGGGGCTGGAGTTGATGATGCAATTCACTTCCTCTTGAAGTATTCAACACTTAAGAAAGAAGGTCCAGCAATACCAACACGAGATATCCTTCATCAAACAATACTTGAAACAGGTAGGCCAATAATGCTTACAACCTTCTCAATTGTTCTTGGGATGTTGATGTTAACATTTGGATCTTACTCTCCAATAAGGTATTTTGGA
>CAYWGU010000071.1:0-14209 GCA_964457975.1 uncultured Spirochaetaceae bacterium
GTTTATATCGAGCTTATTTCAAGAGGCTACGATGTAAAAATTTGAAAAATAAAAGATAAAGAAATTGATTTTATTGCTAATAAGGGCAATCAATTATCCTTTTATCAAGTTTCTTATATGATGTGGGATGAAAAAACAAGGGAAAGAAAATTTGGGGTTTATAAAATGGTAGAAGATAACTTTCCGAAATATGTATTGTCGATGGATCGAATTGATTTTAGTCAAGATGGCATCATTCATAAAAATATTATTGATTTTCTATTAGACGATAGTAATAAATAGCTTCATTTTAAATGTTGCTTAGGATATTCCTTTAATGGAATATTAGAAATGATTCTAAGGATTCAGAATACAAGAATTATAAACAGTTTAGGTGGTGAAGAAACTCTAATTGCTTTTTAATTTACCTTAAATTTTCAAATCACATTCAGCCTTTGGTGCTAAAATAATTAAATTTATTGTATTTAAATATCCATTAACCATGGACTATTTTTGAAGAATTTAATGAAGGAGCTTTATTGCAGATTAAAAATCTACCTGATGTAAATTGTGTTGCATATAAACTAAATAAATATTAAAATTACAGTGTAAATGCAACATTAAAGAGGTGCTTATGAATTATAGAAAGCAAATTGAAGATTTCCTAAAAAAATCAGGAGGTATAATTACCGCTGCATATTGTAGGGAACAAAAAATTCCAACGATATATCTAAGTCGATTTGTAAAAAAAGGTATATTGTCAAAAGTAGATAAAGGTATTTATGCTTCAGAGGATGGGAATTACGATGAATTATACTTTTTCCAATATCGTTATAGGAAATCAATTTATTCGTATGAAACATCACTTTATTTGCTAGGAGTAATAGATAAGATTCCTCAAATATATGATGTAACCGTCAATAATGGTTATAAGTTTAATTCTGAAAAGCCAGGTATTAACATCCATTATGTTAAAGATGAAATTTTTGATTTAGGTGTAATTGAGATTAATACCATGTTTAATAATCCTGTAAGAGTGTATTCTTATGAAAGAACTCTTTGTGATTTTATCTCCCATAAAAAAGATATGGATATAGAAGTTTATGTAAAGATTTTGCGGTCATATCTGAATTATAAAAATAAAAATCTTGATGTTCTTCATACAATAGCACAAAAAATGGGAGTAGATAAAAAAGTCCGAGAGATTATGGAAGTTCTTTATGAATAAAAATAAGCTGACAAGCATTTGTCATAAAGTAAGTAAGGAAAGTGGAGTAACTTTTAATTCCGCAATGTTGTATTATTTTTTAGAGAGTATACTAAAAAGACTCTCAAAAGGGAAATATAGCAAAAACTTTATTTTTAAAGGTGGTTTTTTGCTTTCTAATGTTGTAGGAATAGAGTCACGAAGTACTATGGATATAGACTTTCTTTTAAGAAATATTAAATTATCAGAAGAAAATATTTCTGAGATGCTTAGAGAATCATTAAAAGAAATTGAAGGTGATGCGATAAGTTATGAAATAAAAGATATCACTCCTATTAAAGAAGTAGATTAGTATGGTGGATTTAGAGCAAATATTCTTTGCAAATTAGAAAATATAAGACAGGTAATTCCACTAGATATTGCAACTGGAGATGTAATAACACCATATCCCATAGAGCATAGTTATCGTAGTGTCTTCGGAAACGAGGATATTTTAATTACAGCATATACAATTGAAACAATGCTTGCAGAGAAGATACAAACTATTTATGAGAGAGGGTTCTTTAATAGTCGTAGTAAAGATTATTATGATCTCTACATTTTATATAAATTAAGAAAAGAACTAGATATACCAACCTTAATCAAAGCTTGTAAAAGAACATTTGAATACCGTAAAACAGAATTTGAGTTGATGAAAATTTCAAAATTATTAGAAGAGTTAAGAACAGATGAAACTTTTTTGAAACGTTGGAAATCTTACTCACAGAAGAATATATATGTGAAAGGAATAACTTTTGATGAAGTGATTGGTAGTGCATTGTGTCTTATAAAGGACATGATTAAATTAACATAAAGTATTATACGATAATACTAGGGTGAGAGATTGTATATGGTAATCTAAATATACAATTTCTCATCATTACAAAATACAATTTATAAGCAAGTATTTTATCCATAACAATTATTTTAAATATACTTTTCTAAGCTGTAGGATTATCTATTAATTAAATTATAAGATGATTGCCAGTTTGTAAGATTCTTTTGTTGTGACTTTAAACATTTTTTATAGCTTAAAGTATAAGATCCTTATCTGTGGAAAACTTGAAACTAATTAATATAGTATAATAGTTGCATAAATATGCAGTTTTGTGTATTATAATTAAATATTAGGAGATTATATGGCAACTATTGCAACTATTATTACATTTATTATTTATTTAATATTTTTACTATTTATTGGGTTTTACTTTTATAAAAAAACGAATAATTTAGAGGATTATCTACTTGGTGGTAGATCTATGGGAGTTTGGGTTACTGCCCTTTCTGCACAAGCAAGTGATATGTCTGGATGGCTATTAATGGGACTCCCTGGTGCAGTATTTTTATATGGACTAGGTCAAAGCTGGATAGCTATTGGTTTATTTATTGGAACAGTCCTAAACTGGGTTTTAGTTGCACCTCGACTTAGAATCTATACAGAGAAAACTAATTCTTTAACCCTTTCAAGCTTTTTTGAAAATAGATTTAGAGATCCAACTGGATTATTAAGAATTATTTCAGCAATTATTACATTAATATTTTTTACTATATATGCATCATCAGGAATGGCAGGAGCTGGAAAATTATTTGAATCAATGTTTAATATTCCATATACAACAGCTGTAATTGGTGGTTGTATTGTAATTGTATTATATACTTCCCTAGGTGGCTTTTTAGCTGTATGTTGGACAGACCTTTTTCAAGGTGCTTTAATGTTCTTCTCTATTCTTTTTGTTCCTATTTTTGCAATTTCGACTAGAGGTGGCTTTGATGCAATAAATGCAGCAGCACAAGCAAAAGAGATTTCAATGTCGTTATTTGATTCTAATTCTGGAATTGCAGGAATTGTTGCAATAATATCGACAATGGCATGGGGTTTAGGATATTTTGGTCAACCTCATATTTTAGCCAGGTTTATGAGTATAAAAGATGTAAAAGAATTATCTAGAGCTACTGTAATTGCCACTACATGGGTATTTATTTCATTAATTGGTGCTATTTTTGTAGGATTAATTGGATTTACAATTTACAAAGAAGCTCCTGGTGGAGATGCTGAAAAAGTATTTATTTATATGATAAGTGATTTATTCAATCCTTGGGTTGGTGGTATATTATTAGCTGCTATTTTATCAGCAATCATGTCAACAATTGATTCTCAATTGCTTGTTTCATCTTCGGCTTTAACAGAAGATTTTTACCAAAAAATTATAAATCATGATGCAACTGAGAAAGAATTAATTTGGATTGGAAGACTTTGCGTAATTATAATATCTGTAATTGCAATGGTTCTTGCATTGAATCCTAAAAGCAGTATTTTATCTTTAGTATCATATGCATGGGGTGGCTTTGGTGCTGCTTTTGGTCCAGTAGTATTGATGGCATTATTTTCAAAAAATACCACTTGGAAATCGGCTTTATTAGGAATGGTTACTGGAGCTATTGTATGTGTTGTTTGGAAAGAAGTGGGCCTTGGTAGTGTCATGTATGAAATTGTACCAGGCTTTATTGCAAACTATATTGTAATTTTATTAATTAATAAATTTAATCCGCAAACAGATTCTATAGTTTTAAAAGAATTTTTAGAGATAAAAAATAGTTTAAAATAGGTTTTCAGAGCCATCAAAATTGATATGGTCCCATTTTAGTTTACACTTAGAATCCATTGTAATCTTATAGGGTCAAAATGATTTTCACATTTTTCTATAATATATTATTTGTATTAAAGTATGGTTACAAAGAAACCTTCATTAATAGCGTTAATACAATTCACAAATACAAAAAGCTAGTTTAATTCTTAAAATATAAGGAATAAGCTAGCCTTTATTTTTCACCATTCACTCTGTACTAAAAGTGAAGGCTTGTTTTGTATAAATTGGTAGGAGTGAACCTTTTTTTTATTAAATATTATAACTGTTTATGTAATCGTGCAATTTGATAAAAAAAGTATCTATTTAGAGCCGTTTTATTTAAAGTCCTACTTCTAGTATTTTACTATCTTACAAAGTAATATTTTAATTAGCTAATATTAACCTTTCCTGATTTTTTCCAATTTTTTATTTATTATAGACCTCGTTTATGTTATTATAAGTTATATTAATGGTAAGATACAAACACAAAATAGTTGTAATAATAAACAGCACAAAAGTGCTATACTGTTAAAAACAAATACAGAAAATTTCCAAAGCTAGAGGATAGAGAAACTATTTGGTATGAATATTTTTATATTATTATTAAATTATAATACTAATTATAATTAAACTTCATAATATAAATTGAATTGTATTGTTATATTTTATGATAAAGATGGCAGTATCATACTTCCTAATGGGAGAAAAATTGAAATTAATAAATTTGATTCTTTCTATTGTTGTTATTTGATCAGATGATAATGTTAAAACTATAAAAAATTGTAAGTCAAAAATATTTCCAGAATATTAAAACTTGTGTAAATGCTAGGATAGGATAAAATATAAATAATTATTTCAAAAAATTTAAGTAATGATTAAATTCGATAAAATTAGGCTTAACTTTTCCTTATTGCAGTTGTTTTATCTACAACAGTAAACGAATCTTAAAATTAAATTCTTAGCGATTTGAGGGATTAACATGTTTGAATTGTTTGGAGATATCTCTACAAAAGAATTACCGAATTATAAATTATCCCAAAAAGGGATTATTTATATTGATTATTTCGTAAAAGGGATTATACTGTATGCATGTGATATCGAGAAAAAAACTAAATGGTTTTGGTGTTAACCATCCAAATGTTAAAAGTGAGCTAGATGTGTGGTATCACATGATATCGAAGAATGATTATCCCACTTCAAATTCTATTATAAGAATATTTGGATTTGCAGATATAATTCCAGGCGATAGAGTAGTATTTAACATCAAAGGGAATTCTTACAGGATTATTGTGAAAATACGATATTCTACACAGACGATGTTTATCAGGTTTATTGGTACTCATGTAGAGTATGACAAAGTTGATGCGGAGAAAATATGATGAAACCTAAAATATTAAAAAATGATCATGATTATGAGATTGCATTAGAATACATTGAATCTCTTATGGAAGAACCTGAATCTGAAGATATCAATGACGAAATTGAATTATTCACTTCATTGATTACTATCTATGAGGATGAAACTTTTCCTGCTGATTTACCTGACCCGATTGATGCAATCCTCTTTGTTATGGATCAACAGAGGTTAAAGAGGAAAAATCTTATTTCCATCATTGGTAGTCAGAGCAAAGTTTCTGAAGTATTAAATCGGAAACGTTCACTTAGTCTTTCGATGATGCGAAAATTGCATGACGAACTGCACATACCTGCAGAGATTCTTCTTCAAGATACGCAAAAGAATAGTATTCCCGAAAAACAATTCTCGTATAAAGATTACCCCGTTTTAGCTATGTTTAAGTTAGGGTACTTCCCCTATTGTAACAAAATTTCTCAAGTTAAAGAGTGTTTTGAAGGAATTATGTCAGAATTGTTCAGTCAGTTTGCTGATAGAATACCCAAGCCTGTTTATTGTAAACAATCAAACAGAAAATCAGAACCAAATATGAACGCTTTACTGGCCTGGCAGGCTCATATTCTTCAGCAAGTTTCTTTTGATGAGATTGCTGATTTCTCTCTGGAATCTATTGGTGATTCTTTTATTGAAGAGTTACTCTCCTTCAGTATGCATTTGAAAGGTCCACTGTTAGTTAAGGACTATCTGCAATCGTTTGGGATTCATTTTATGATAGAACAGCATCTTCCTAAGACTTATTTAGATGGGGCGGTATTTAAATCTCCCGATGATAAACCTATAGTTGTTCTTTCCTTACGGCATGACCGGATTGATAATTTCTGGTTTACTCTTCTTCATGAGTTGGGGCATGTAATCAAGCATCTCTACAGCGAAACAAATAACCGAGCTTTTTTTGATGACACATTTTCAAGTTCTAAAGACTGTATATCTATGGAGGAACAAGAAGCAAATGAATTTGCCATGGAGCATCTTATCCCCTCAACGAAAGTAAAAATTAGTGAATTATGTGAGTTATCCCTTTGGACACCTTCCAAAGTAGTAGCAACTGCAAAAGAAATAAGACGTTCACCAGCAATACTTGCAGGTCGGATACGGTATGAAACGGGAAATTTTTCATTGTTTTCTGAAATGTTGGGATCCAAAGGTGTGAAATTTTTGTTTTAATAGATATTTTCTTCTTGAATTATAAATTGGATACGAGAAATTAGAAATGAATAAAAGTAATCAGTGCATAAATAGTATTTCTAGAGAAAATGTGGTGAAAAATAGGTAATGGTTTTTTTTGATACACAAATGATTTTTATGTTTTTAAAGGAAATGATGATTATAATATAAATAGAGGAAAGGTTTCATCAATAGTGCTCAATGAATTTCGTGGACTATATATCCCAGGTAGTAAAACAACTTCCAAATGCTGTATAAATCTGATATCTCACTGGCATCTTAATATTGATATCAAGGAAATAAGTAAGAGTATCAGCAAAAAATATTTAGTCTTAGAGAAAAAGAGGACAGATCAAATATCCATAAATTTAGGGAAAGGTTTCGCTCCTATAGTTGAATTTAACGGGCTTGCACTTCATAATGCTTTGAAAAACAAAGATTTAATTGCGTTTAAAGTAGCAACTTATCATTACAAGAAGTATGAACAAAAGAGATTCTTAAAATAAATTCAGTTTCTTTTTGGTAAAGAAATAACCTGTTACCCTCTAAATTAGGAAATTATTAATAATAGGTACACCTTGTTTACACAATTTGAGAGGAAATATTCTGTAAAAGATAATTCTCGTAATAGCATTAATGATCTACTAATTTTGGCTACAGCACTTTATTATCAAGAATCATTAGTTACTACTGATAATTTATTATTTACATTCATGGAAGAAACAATCGATCTTATTGTGAAAAGGCTTGATAATTCCTTTATTAAAATTTCCAAATTAAAAGAAAATGAAATTAATAAAATTTGAAAAAATTCTAAAGAATATATTAATAATAGTCTTGCTGTATTCAATCGAAAAAAACTCTAACTACACCAATGAGAATTAGTGATAAAATCATACTTGAGTAAAAAATAATGTTGGTATTCAATGTATGGGTGAAGTACCTAATTTTGGACACCTATTTCACTTTAACCTGCCACCTTTATATTGTGCTTAGGCCATAGTATTTCAGATAAGGGTGTTCGTAGGTAATAATACATTTAGTACTTGGTTATATAGCACTTGGTACACTGTAATTACATAAATTAGCATATATAATAATAAACATGTGCATAGAAAAAATATCATCTGTATCATGCTACACCTCCTCATTCAATATCACAATTAATTGTTGCATATATCCTTTCATGTTTTAACATATTTTTCACCAAATCTATGCCATTATAATACCTCATCTTTACATGCATAAGTGTTTGTTTTAAGGCTTTATTCAACCAATTATACTGGAATCTGTATAATTAGCCGTTTTTTGATTGGAGAAGTTTAATCCTCTAGAAAGTAGCGATAAGCGTGATATCATTGTTGATTGATACATTTCCAAGGAATCTTCATGGATTGATTCTCTATTTTCCGGGTCAACTTGGTATTATACCTTCGAAGATAAGACTTTCAGAGTTGTAAACCACTACTCGATCCATCCTGTTATCAATCTATGTATTTCTAGGAGAAAGTGATAACCCTTTTTATTGAAATCTTATCTATCAGTAAAAAATAGATAAAAGTTTTAAGTAACAATCAAGATGATCTCTTTCTAGGATGTATCTTAATTTCGTTGGCATAAGTGATGTTGGTTTATAAATCCAATTCAAGATGTTACTTATGACTAGATAATACAGAATAGGTGTCTGAAAAGGGTGGCTTAGGGCAGTCAAATAACAGTTGTTCTATTAATTGATTATTTTTAATTAAAACATGATATATAGAAAATATTATTGGTGGTATATTAGTTTTAATAGGACTGTTATTTATTAATCAAAAATGATACTAAAGGTATATTACATTGTTAGAAATTAATACTATTGGGTTCTGATTATGGAATTTAGGAATCGATAGATAAATATTCTTAATTATGGTAATATTTTAGCTATAAAAAGATGAAACACTATTACTATCAAAAGAGTCTTTATCTAAATCGATAGAATAAGAGAACTCTGCTTATGGATATGTGCCTTTTTAAGTAAAAGCTCTGAAAGTAATAAACATAGCCTAATTTTTATATAATGTAGTTATACAAACTTAACGGAGAATATTAATGTTAAAAAAGTTTTTTTCATATTACAAGCCATATATTAGCTTGTTTGTTTTAGATATTGTTGCAGCCATAGTTTTTTCGGTAGTATCTATTTTCTTCCCTATAGTAACAAGAAATTTAATGAAAACATATCTTCCAAATATGATGTGGAATTATATGATTATGTCATTTGTTATTATTTTAGTAATATATATTATTCAATTAATTTGCGACTTTATACGTCTTAAATGGGGACATATTCTAGGAGTATATATTGAAACAGATATGAGAACAGCTATCTTCTCTCATTTGCAGAAATTATCATTCAGTTATTATGATCAAACAAAAACAGGTCATATAATGAGTAGGATAACAAATGATTTGTTTCAAATAACAGAAACTGCACATCATTGTCCTGAAGACATAATAATTAGTAGTGTTACAATTATTGGTGGTTTTATTGCTATGTTTATTTTCAATTGGAAATTAGCACTTGTTACAATTATTCCATTTCCATTATTAGCTATTTACGGCGCTGTCTTTGGTAAAAGATTGAAAAGTCGATTTGCAAAAGTTAGAGAAACTCTAGCAGACGTAAATAGTACTGTTGAAAATTCTATCCAAGGAATTAGAGAAGTAAAATCTTTCAATAAAGAAGATTATCAACAAGAGCAATTTGCAAATAGCAATAATGTATTAATGGATGCTAAGAAAAAACAATATGATGCAATGGCAAAGTTTCATTCAGTAATGAATTTTTTTAGAAATTTATGTTATTTATTCCCAATAGTAGGGGGTTCCTTATTGATTTCGAAAGGGCAATTACAAACTTATGATTTAATAACATTTGTTTTATTTATTACCGTTATGCTACCTCCAATTGATAGATTAATTAATTTTATGGAACAATTGCAGCAAGGAATTGTTTGTTTTCAAAGGTTTATTGAAGTAATGGATATAAATCCTGAAATTGAAGATTCACCAAATTCAAAGGACTTAAAGATAAAAGAAGGCGTTATTCGTTATGAAAATGTTAATTTTTCTTATGATAATGGATTACCAGTATTAAATAATATTAATTTAACTATTGAAGGTGGTTCGACAATAGCTTTAGTTGGAGAATCTGGAGCAGGTAAAAGTACTTTAGCAAATTTAATACCACGTTTTTATGAAATTACTTCTGGAACAATTTTTATTGATGATCAAGATATAAAAACGATACTCCAATCTTCTTTGCATAAAAAAATTGGATTTGTACAGCAAAATATATTTTTATTTGATGCTTCAATTAGAGAAAATTTGAAGTATGGTAAAGCTGGTGCAACTGATCAAGAATTATGGGATGCTCTTAAAGCTGCTAATTTAGAAAAATTTGTAGCTTCTTTACCTCAAGGATTAGATACTCAAGTTGGAGAACATGGTGCTAGACTATCTGGAGGACAAAAACAAAGACTTTCAATTGCAAGAGTATTTCTGAAAAACCCTCCTGTTTTAATATTTGATGAAGCAACAAGTGCTCTCGATAGTGAAAGTGAACATTTGATTATAGAGGCTTTTGAAAGATTAACTAAGGGTAGAACTTCTATTGTAATAGCTCATAGATTATCTACTGTAGTAAAAGCTGATAATATTATAGTAATAGATGATGGAAAAATACTCGAGAAAGGAAATCATCAGACCTTAATAAAACAAAATGGCAAATATACTCAACTATACAATAGTCAAAAACTATAAATTAATTAGTCTGGCTCCATACGGAGCAAACCGTTAACACTTTAGTTCGAAAGGTTCCTTACAAAGTGGATTGATTGACAATTATAAAGAATGCTACATTGGCGATAAACCTTTTAGCATTCTTTTTTATTTAAATCATATTAAAAGATTTTCAAATTATACCTAACTTTATAATCGACTTCAGCAATCCCTATTACTGGGTATTCGTTATTCAAAGGTTTGTTTTCAAGCATCTCAACTGGATTGCTTGGTTGTTTACTCATGTTGCTGCCATGGAATTCATCATTCTCAATTCCCAATTGTTGTGTTAGCCTATCAATTTTATTACACTACTTGTGATAAAGCTCTCACTTTTCTTTTTTCTTAGTTACAAAATTAAGAAATTTTTATAATTAATATTAATAGATTACAAATGTCCTTTGGTACCTTATAAGTGTAGTTGTTCAATTAGATAAGTTAATTAACTCTTGAATTGTCTAAATTTTCTACAAAAATTGCAAAGTGGTAACTCTTAACTTAACGATAACAATTACAAACAAATTCAACTATCTTTAAAGCCTTTTCACTTTTGAAGAAGGGAAAAAAATAAATAATAAAATTAATTATTATGAGTTATTTTTAGTGCTATACTTAATTTAATAAAGTGAGGAGAAAAGTAATGACTCATAATAATAATCATGTTGTTATTATTGGTGGAGGCGCAACAGCCATTGCCACCATGTATGATTTGTGCCTAAGAGGATTTAAGGTTACCTTAATCGAAAAAGGTGAATTAACAAGTGGAACAACAGGCAGACATCATGGCCAATTACACTGTGGTGCTAGATATGCTATGGGAGATAAAAATATAGCTAAGGAATGCATGGTTGAAAGTGCAATCCTTCGAAATATTGCTCCTAATGCTATAGAATATAACATGGGAATGTTTGTTGCATTAAATGATGATGACATGCAATATAAAGATATTTTTATTCAAAGTTGTTTAGATGCAGACATACCAGCGAGGGAAATTCCAACATCTCTTGCCTTTGAATATGAGAAAGAACTGAATAGAAGTATTAAAGCTTCAGTTTTAGTCCCTGATGGAACAATTGATCCATGGCGACTTGCAATTAGTTTTGCCGCTGGAGCTTTAAAAACTAAAAATGCTGAAATCAAAACGTATCATGAAGTAATTTCAATAAATAAAAGATATAACAATATAGAATCAGTTACAGTTATCAATCATATAACAAACAAAGAAGAACTTATAAAAGCTGATGCTTTTATCAATGCAGGTGGACCTTGGGCTGGAAAAATCGCAAAACTTGCAGACATAGATTTACCTGTTTTCCCATCTCCTGGAACAATGCTAGCTGCAAAGAAAAGAATTTCTAATATGGTTGTTAGTAGGTTACACAAAGCTGGTGATGGAGATATTGTTGTCCCTCAAAGACAATTAACAATCATCGGTTCAACTCAATGGATAAGTGATAATCCAGATATAAATAGAGTTCCTAAGGCGGATGTAGATTTTCTAAATCAATCGGCTATCGATATTTTCCCTTCTTTTAAATATTTGGATTATCATGCTGCTTGGGCTGCCGCGAGACCTTTATTTGGAGCTCCTAACAAAGATGAAGATGTACGAAATCTCAGTAGAGATTTTGCTACAATAGATCATAAAATTACTGACAACATTGATAACATGATAAGTATTGTTGGAGGAAAAGCAACAACACTTAGAGCAATGGGGGAGGTGGTTTCCAATATGCTCTGTAAGAAAATGGGACTCCATATAAAATGTCAGACATCTAAAATTATATTACCTAACTACAGAGAATATTACAGGGGAGGATATAATGAATAAACAAATTGAAAGCTATTCAATATCGATTAAGAGAGATGAAAATAGTTATATGAATTTCATTGTTGAAATGGATAAGTCTCTAACTGTACTTGATGCTTTAGATGAAATTAGGATAACGATTGATTCCACCATTACCTATAGGCATTCTTGCCACCATGGATCTTGTGGTACCTGTGCCTGCATCATTAATAAAAAAGAAAGATTGGCCTGCATGACCTTTTTAAATGAATTTGAAGATAATAAAATAATCATTGAACCATTAAATTCTTTTAGAATAATATCAGATTTAGTAGTTGATATTTCAACCATGATAAATAAAATGGAAGGATCAACTTATTTAAGAGCGAGTGAAATAGGAAAAGATTCTATAAAACCAAAAGGAATACTCACCTGGAATCGTTTTGAGAACTGCATAGAATGTGGCTCGTGTGTTAGTGCTTGCCCAGTAAAATCAGATTTTATTGGCCCTGCATCTTTAGCTTCAATCAATAGAGAAATTAGCAAACAAACTGATGAAAAAACAATAGAAAACTTAAAAGATAAAGCCTTTAAACAAAATGGAGTTGACTCTTGTGATAAACATTACTTGTGTAGCAAAGTATGTCCAACCAAGGTATCTCCAGGTAAGCATATAAATGATCTACGAAAAATAAAATCAAAAGGTTAAAATTTCTTTTACTCTTGAATTGTCAAGTCAAGTGTCCAAAAAAGGTTCCACAAGTTAAAGATAGCTCTGCTGGAGCAATTCTAAGTGCAGGTATGTTAACCAAAGCTTCAATTTTAAAAGAATTAAAAGATTCACGAGCTGATAAATACAATCAAGCAGGATTAGCTATGCTTAAAGGTCTTAGAAAATATTGTGATATAACAAAAATAGATGGATCCCTTGGCCTCCTTAATCAGGGAGCTAGTCATGCAAAAGATGGTGGTTATTTATCATCATCAATGATTAGCTATGGGGACTACTACTACTATGAAGCTGTTCTAAGAGCATTAGGTAAAGAGGATTTTGTATGGACGGCAGGATTAAAATGAGAATAAATTCTTTTGAATTTCATAAAGGTGATATAGGAAGGATATGGGAAGCACTTCGCCCCTCTTTTAAAGGCTTACCAGAAGATACCTTAAAATGAGAAAAAGTTACACTTCCTCATTGCTACAATGAAAAAGATGCACTTGATCCTGATAATTATTACTATCAGGGACCTGGGTGGTATCGAACAAAACTTACTATTGATAATCCCTATGATGATGGCAACACCTTCATTTTGTTTGAAGGTGCTGGGCAAATAACTGATGTATATTTAGATGATAAACATATCCACACACATGTAGCTGGATATAATGAATGGAAAGTCGATCTTACTAAATATCTTGATAAAGCATCAAAAACATACACCTTATCAATAAGGTGTGATAACTCGAGAAACCTTGAAATTATTCCCTCAGATTTATCTGACTTTAATATATATGGTGGACTTTACAGAAATGTCAATCTTAATTATGAACCAAATATCTATATAGAAAAGCTCCAAATAACTCCAATTTATGATGATATAAATAATGGTGGAGTCGTAACAATTATAGGAGAGTTTAATAAAGTTTCCTCTAATTTGATTGTATCTATTACAAGCTATGAAGATAATGAGAAAATCATCTTTGATGAAAAAGAATTTTCATCTAATAAAAGATTTAAAATTGATATTGATATTGATTTTGATTCTGTAAAAGCTTGGTCACCTGATTCTCCCTCATTATATAAGTGTAAAAAAAATGGGTTGTAAATGGTGAAACAGCTTTTATAGAAGATTCTTTTGGATTTAGAAATTTCAAATTTGAAAAGCATGGATCTTTTTATCTTAATGGTAAAAGGCTTTTACTCAAAGGTACTCATAGACATGAAGACCATGAAGGAGTTGGAGCTGCTCAAAACAGTGAATCCATTGAAAAAGAAATGCATCTGATTAAAGAAATGGGTGCTAATTTTATATGCTTGGCTCACTATCAACAAAGTTGAGAAGTATTAAATCTATGTGATAAATTAGGCCTTTTAGTTTGGGAAGAAATTCCTTGGTCAATTGAAATAGTAAATGCAACTTAAAGCACGTTTGTAAAAGTAATTGCAA
>CAYWGU010000072.1:0-14086 GCA_964457975.1 uncultured Spirochaetaceae bacterium
ATATAGATCCACAATAAATGTATTTAAGGGAAAAGAAAACTTAAAAAACTGGGAGTAAAATACATTTCGCTAAATGATATTTTACTTAAACCCTGCTTGGTAAGATATTAAGAAATTGTAAATTCCAACAGTCTAATTATAGTAAGTAATCTAATTGAAATAGGGTTGCATTTTATCTTGCTAAGAAACAGTAATTTGCCAACTCTGATGAGTTATAATCAAAAACACTGATTTTTCTCTTAATACACTCTAAGTTTGCGACCAAAAAAGTTAAAAGTCAAACAAAAAAATTAATCTGATTTTTATAATACTAAATGCATCACCGGTATTTGCAATAGTTAATCAAATAAAACTTTTTTTGGAAAATGCATTTACCTATTCAATTAACTATTGTTTTTTAATGGACACTTTTTCTTTTCTCTTACCATGTTGTATTTCACCAAGTAATATTCCATAAAAACACCACCAGTTTTTTATATTTAGTATTTGTGAATATGACAAGGTTTAGTCACCTATTTAATTAGAAGTAATGATATTTATATTAGATTTTAAAGTAAAATTCTATACAGTTAGTCAGCTATAAATATAATATAAAAGACTAGTTTTAAAGGTGATTTTATTGATTGTATAAAACTTACGAAAACAATATCTTTTGCAACTTTTTCAATTTTAATTCATACCAATTGACGGAGAATGAGTCTAATTAGCATTTTATCTAATTACTTTAGTATATTAAAGATAAATCTCAATATTAACTACAAACTCATATTTGACTTCCTGTACCCCTTTATTAATAGAGGAGTAACTTCCCTTTGTAATAATAGAGAAATTGCCCTCAATTACACAAAATCCATCTAATCATCAAGTTTGTATTATCCTCAGAATTTAATAAATACAAGGTAGCTGATTGGAAATCATCTCATTAGTTAATGTGGATCTGAAATGAAAATAGTAATGTGATAAAAGACTGGAAATTCCATGGTGAAATGTTGGAAAACTGGTGGTGTTTTTATGGATTTCTACTTGACGAAACACACCATGTAATTTTCGATTCAGTTCTACTTTTATTAGAAAGGGTTATTTTAGTACCCCCCCCCTCAATATAATCTTCTGTTTCTAAGATCTACTTCGCACAGTGCATATTAAGAAAGCATACTAATATGACCCATTTAGGTGGGCAACTATTATTTAGTTTTTCAGATACTACCCCACAGCAATGATTAGCTATAATGCGAAATACTACATTTTATATTAACAATCAACATAAGACCTAAAGATTTGGGATTTATAGGTGAATATCATAAATCTAAACGTGAAAACATAGAGAAAAAATAGTGCAGAGTTGTGAAGATTTAAAAATATCACTCCAACAAAGTATCTGCACCTTTCAATTTTTTATTTCAGACCTTCCAATAAACTCTTAACCTTTTCTGTATCTCTTTTTCTTTCAAATAAGGGAGCCTTATTTGTTTCGTAAACAGCAAGGTTTTCTTCAAAAGTAGTTACACTTTCTTTGTTCATGTATAATACTCCCAATGGAAACTTCTCAGTTTCTAGCGATTTTCTAAATGCTTCTACCTGATCATATGGATCATATTTATCATCTAGATAATAGCTATTTTCTTTAAACCATTTAAAATTGTTAATTTTATTAAATGAAACACAAGGCTGAAATATATCTACAAGAGAATAGCCTTTATGCAAAATAGCCTTTTTTATTATCTCTTTTGTTTCATCTTTATCACCACTGAAAGCTCTTGCAACAAATGACGCTCCAAGAGATATTGCTACTGCCATAGGATTAAATGGCTCATTTGTAACACCGAAAACTTGCAGTGTTGTCTTCATACCTTTTTGTGTAGTTGGGGACGCCTGTCCTTTTGTAAGTCCATATATCATATTATTATGAACTATATTTGTTATATTCACGTTTCTTCTTATTGCATGAATAAAATGATTACCACCTTCTCCATACATATCACCTTCTCCGCTTTCAGCAATAATCGTTAGCTTTGGGTTTGCAGCTTTAATTGCAGTTGCAACGGGCAAAGCCCTTCCATGAAGACCGTTAAAAAAATTGGTATTTATATATTGAGGTATCTTTGCAGCCTGACCAATTCCTGAGACCATAACTGTATTTTCCCTCTCAAGTGAAAGTTCATCTAGTGCTGTTTTGATTATTTCCAAAATAGAGAAATTTCCACATCCAGGACACCATGCTATATCTTGATTGCTCACATCAAATTTATTATTCATTAATTATCTCCTGCTAATTCATTGATTTTTTCAACCAATTCTTCCATATAAAAATGCATGCCATTGTATTTTAATATCTTCTTTTTTATTTCAATACCAGTAAAAATCGTTAATAACTTCGAAAATTGTGCAGTAGCATTGTTTTCAATAATAATTATATTTTTTGCTTTTTCTAAATAGGGTTTAATTTTCTCGCTGATTGGGTAAACTTGGGTAAAATGAAGGTATCCAATCTTCTTATTATTAATTTCTGCTAAAGCATCTTTTATAACATTATAGGTTGAACCCCAACCAATAACCAAAGACTCGTAATTTTTATCTCCTACAAATACAGGTTCAATTACATCTTTTTTTATGAGCTCTAGTTTTTTAAGCCTTTTATCGGTCATTTTTACTCGTATATCTAGATCTTCTGTTAATCTTCCATTCTCATTATGTTCATCACTATCAACACACACCAAGCCTTCACCAAATCCAGGAATACCTCTTGGTGAAATACCATTTTTTGTTAACTCATATCGTTTATAATCTTTTGAAGTTTTTATGGTTTGATTATCAATTTTTACATCAAGATCAAGACTCTTCGTATTGTAGAAAGTATCTAAAAAATACTGATCTGTGAGAATTATTACAGGTGTCTGATATTTATCAGCCAGGTTAAATGCCTCTGCAGTAATTTTTATCGTGCTTTCTATAGTAGAAGGGGCTAAGATTATACGAGGAAATTCACCATGCCCTGAGTATAATGCTACTTCAAGATCTCCCTGCTCTGTCCTCGTGGGAAGTCCAGTTGCTGGCCCCGGTCTCTGTGCCAGATGAATAACTATAGGAGTTTCAATCATTCCAGATAAGCTGATTCCCTCACCCATGAGAGCGAATCCTCCACCTGAAGTTGTAACCAATGCTCTTGCACCGGCATACCAAGCGCCTATTCCCATATTTACAGCAGAAATCTCATCTTCTGCCTGTTCAACAGCAATTCCCATCTCCTTTGAATGCTCAGACAAAAATGTTAATACACCTGTCCCAGGAGACATAGGATAAGACGATATAAAATTACATCCTCCCATCAAGGCTCCATAACCAACTGCATCATTTCCATTTAAGAAATAATCATTTTGAATTTCAGGGTTTCTCTTAATATTTATTCTTACTAAAGAATTATCATACAATTCTTTTCCTAATTCATATCCTCTTTTTGCAGCTTCAATATTATTATTAACTACATCCTTGCCCTTATCATCAAATTTATGAGTTACGTACTCATTTAATAGATTAATATCACCATTAAATAGTGCTAAAACAACTCCGCAAGCAACAATATTTCCATAAATTTTACTTCCAATTTCTTTGGCAATTTTTAACAAAGGAATATCAATTATTTCATATTCTGCACCTTTTAATAAATCTTTATTACCTAGAATTATTGTATTTTTGGTAAGTCTATCAGCAACATGATCTATCGCCTTACTATCTAAAGGAATAAGAATATCAATTTTATGTTTCATTGATTTAATATTTTTATCTGATACTCTAATAAGGGTGGAATTACTTCCTCCACGAATTCTAGACATATATTCTTTTGTTGAAAAAACATTATAACCACTTTTTTTTAAAATATTAACCAAAAGTAATTCTATAGTTTTTATACCCTGACCTGCTTCACCGCATAAAACGATAGAAACATCTTCTTTAAAAAAATTATCTCTTTTTTCCATATATACCTCCATGAATGATCTTTTCATTCTCTTTAATTTACTAAATTAGTTATTTATCAGAATTTTCTTCCCTACTCTCAAAATGTAAAATCCAATCCTAACTGCATTGTCGTTTTAAATCTCTTCAGTTCATAAAGTTATGAACTGAAGATGAGTAACAGAATCTTTTTTCTTTGCAAATTTACCATATTTTTATACCTCTCAGTTAAACACCTTCGTAATAAAGGTTTAGATCCAGAATTTTTCAAATATTTATATAATGTGGCACCTGCTTAATGTGCAACACTTAGATATATCCTCTTTCTTATAAAAACGTTATTTATGGTACTTGCACTACAAAAAATATAGCCTGGAAAATAAAAACAGTCTGTCTGTTAGCGTACATGAATAAGATTAATAATCGTGTTTTTATCTTTTTAAAAAAAACATCTTGCAAATATAGTTATTAAAATTTCAGTTGAAATTACATAAAAATCCCTGCTTTTAAACTTCATATATTGGAAATAAATATAAAAACTTCTAGTAAATGCCCCTTTAGCATAACAAAGGTTCTAGAGATTAGCTCTTCACTCCATACACAAAACCATTGGTTTCAGTGGAATGAGTACTATTGAGCAAGATTTCTAATGCATCCTAACTGTTATTTGTACACACTTTGAATGGGATAAATAAAACTATCCCAGACAAAAAGGTAGTAAATACTGCAATCAAACCATATATTTTATATCTGAAGTATAGGTTGGATAAGCCCATTGAAGATCCTTCAGTGAGAAAGAAAGCAATCCATGCTTGATGGTAAGAGCAAAAATATTGATGATGTCTCCTGCGTGAGGACTTACTACATGAGCACCGAGTAGCTTGCCTGATTGAGCATCCGTAATGGTCTCATAATAGACATGTTTTGACTGAAGCCTACGATAGTTCATCCAGCCGCTACCTGAACCACTTTTTATAATTATCTTATGTCCTTGAGCCTCAGCTTCTTCTGAAGTGAGACCTACACTTGCCATTTGAGGATAGGTAAACACAACTGAAGGTATAGAATTATAATCCATCAGCTTGCTTTTATTTTTAATAATATTTAAGGCTGCTACTACAGCTTCCATGTCGGCCACGGGGGCAAGCATTTTGGACGAGACACAATCTCCTGCAGCATATATACCAGCGACTGAACTTTGCATATATTCATCAGTGATGATGCCTTTTTTATCATAATTTACACCAATTGCATCAAGGTTTAATTCCTTTATTTCAGGCGATCTTCCTATTCCAGCAATAACATAAGCAGCGTCAAAATCTCCATGCTTCAAGGTACTCACCCTGTAGCCACCGGATATTTCCTTTATTGCCGATACATCAACTCCAGTAAGCATCCCCATTCCCTGGTCCTCAGCTGATTCAATTACCGGAGAAAGCAATGACTGAGGAAAGGCGGTAAGAAAGCTATCCCCCCTCTGAAGAACAGTTACCTTGCTACCAGCTAGGGCAGCAATAAAAGCAAACTCAAGAGATATATAACCACCACCAATAAACACCATAGATTTCGGAAGTTCCTTCAATTCAAGAAAATCGTCGCTACCATGGGGAACCACACTTCCTTTCAGCCTAAGTGGAACCGCAGAAGCACCAGTAGCAATGATGAACGAATCAGCAGTAATTATCTTGCTACCATCTTCAACAGCAAGACTCTTTGCATTCTTAAATACTGCTGTACCTTGATATCTATCAATACCTTTATCTTTAAGAGATTGATTGGTATTCTCACTAACGTTTGTAGTAAATTCACTTTTAAACTGCTGTAGTTGAGACCAATTGGTAACAGCGGGAGATTTATACCCCTTTCCAAGGAGAGCACGAGTTTCAGCGGCAGTGTGAGTATTATTTACAAAATACTTTTTGGGCTGACATCCCCTTAAGGCGCAAGTTCCACCATAAGGGCGGTTATCAACAATTGCAACTTTTTTTCCATTCTTAGCCAGTATTCCAGCCGCGGTTAATCCGGCAGTTCCTGTTCCGATTATAATTGTATCATACATAGATTCTTCCTCACATCGTGAATCGTCATTTATGATTCTTATAGAATTTTGTCCATAAGATCATCACTTGGTTGCATCAGCATCTGCACGTACTGTGCTCTTGTATATGCCCAAGTGTCTTTTGGATTCAACCTTTCTCTACTCATTTTGCCACGAAAATCCTTGAGACTTGAATATTTCTTATCATCCATCCATTTTTCCATGCCAGTCAGAATAGTCTTCATATGATCAGGTCCGTTCTTGTATAGTGTAGAGACAACTTGAACGGCATCGGCACCTGCTAAAATCATACGAATTACATCATCAGAATTCATTATTCCTGTGCTAGAGCAGAGAGAGCCTTTTACCTTTCCTGCAAGAAGACCTGTAAATCTGAGAGGAAGAAGGTTATCTTCCTTATCGCTAAGACTAAACGGCAATGTAAACTTTTCACTGTTAATATCAATATTTGATTGAAAGAAACGATTAAAAAGCACAAATCCATCAATACCAATATTATCAATCTGCTCAACAAATCCGCTGAGATTTGTATAATATGAACTAAGTTTTACACTTATAGGCAAATCTATAGCCTTTCGAATCTTTTTAATTACATCAAGCTGTTTCTCCTCAATATTTGATGAGTTATTCTGAATAATATCAGGGGAACTATACAAATTAAGTTCAATGCCATCCACTCCTGTCTGTTCAATCTTCTTAGCATATTCAATCCAAATTTCTTCATTCACAGCATTCAAACTTGCTATAACTGGAATTTTGCTGTTCTCTTTAGTTTTCTTAACCCAATAAAGATGATAATCAGGGCCTTTCTCTTTTAAATCAGGAAAGAGAGTAAGTCCTTCTGGATGAATATTATCATGCTCGTGCAGATCCTTGTTGAGCTCAAGTGATTCAAGTTGGATCTCTTCCTCAAATAATGATTTACAGACTATAGCCCCTGCTCCAGCCTCTTCTATTTTTTTAATCATATCTAAATTGGAGGTCAGTCCAGATGCTCCTGCAATAACAGGACTCTTTAGTTTTAATCCCATATACGTAGTAGTTAAATCAGCCATTTTATAAACTCCTTTTTTAAAATTCTTGCTATGAATAAAATCATTTTTTGCTATTAAAGCAATGTATTTTATTTATTTGAATTATATATTTACATTATATAAATCTTAACTATTTAGCAATATTATACACCTGAAGTGTCCAACGGTCTGTCTGTTAGCGTACATAGAGAATCACAGTATTAAGGAATTTATCTTTTTAAAAATTTTCGTTTGTTCAACGATTTATCAAAATATCACACAAAATTAGCATAATACACTGTTTTACCTATCTTTTATTTTACATAATAGAACAAGAAAGAAAGCCTTAATTATTAACAAACCTATTTTATCTTCGTTTCTTTGCAAGGAAGGAATGACTAAACATTTACCTTCTCTAGCTTTTCTATTCCTCTGCAAACTTGCATACCTTAAATATAAATTGATTGACAGATTTATAAATAATGAACTAGTGTATTGATGAGGTTATAATTGAAGTATGTATAAAAGTAACAACCAGGATTCTACCGACGCTCGCATGAATCTATTGCTTGCATCTCTTTCCAAAACAGAATTTAAACGAATTCTTCCTCACCTCCAGTTGGTAAATATTCTACAAGGAAAATGCCTTTCTGAATCTGGAGAACAGATAAGTTTTGTATATTTTCCAACTACTGCAATTGTTTCATTACTTTACACCATAGAAAATGGCTCGACGGGAGAAGTTGCTTTAGTAGGTAACGATGGTGTCGTCGGTATTACGGCCTTCATGGGAGGGAAAACCACTCTAAATAGAACTATAGTACTAAGTAGCGGCTATGCATTTAAATTAAGTGAAGCATATCTTCGAGCCGAGTTTAATCGCTACAAACCTTTCCAGCAACTATTGCTGCGCTATACCATGGCATTATTTGCTCAGACAACCCAAACTGCTGCTTGCAATAGGTATCATACAGTGGACCAACAGTTATGCCGCTGGCTCTTGCTTAGCCTAGATAGATTGCCTTCAAACGAGCTTTTCATGACACAAGAATTAATTGCAAATATGCTTGGTGTACGCCGAGCGGGAGTAACCGTAGCTGCAAAGAATCTTCAAGAATCTGGATTAATTACCTATCATCGAGGTCATATCACCATTTTGGATAGACAAGGTCTTGAAGAGAGAGTTTGTGAGTGTTATGGAATTGTAAAAAAAGAAATTGCCCGTCTCTTTGAAATTAGTATCGAATAATTGAGGCTATCCTATAGTTTTTTAAACTACTACTTTATTGATAGAGAGGTGCATCGCAAAATAATATTTAAAATAGTAGGATTATCGGAATTTTAATTTACACTACTTATAATTTATCTGATAATTTATAGACACAACCTCTACAAAAAAGCTCAGATAAAATCAAATTCTTTCAAGGCTAAGTCGGCTAAAAATGCTATACATGCCGACATATTAAAACTCAGAACAAATTACCAAAGGTGGTTCTAAACTACTAATTGTTAAAAAAGTCTCTATGCAATGAAAATCTGTGCTAAAGTATTATAGACCAGTTGTTATTAGGAGAAATTAAAATGCAGAAATTTAACAGAAGTATTTGTTCAGCCTTGTCTAATTCATTTGTTTTTTCATGGTGTTCTCGTACAAAAGGAAATATCCCAGTAGGTGATGTTTATAACGAAAACACGATGGAAAGCTTGGTAAACCCTCCCTCAAAAATTCCATGGTATTTTCAAATATTTATAAAAATAGCAGATAAAAAAGCTAAAAAAAAGATGCTTATGGGAAGAATATTGACCTGGTCACCAAAAATATCTATCAGCTCAGCTCTTCTGGAAGTATATGTAGAAAAAGGCTCATCACTTTGCCTTAAAAATCGAATGGTGACACTTTTAAGGATTATAATATCTTATACAGTACCAAGTCCATTTACCATAGATATAAATTCATATAAATATAAAAATTATAATATAACAGAAGAGGAAGTGGAAGGACTTCGAGGAATAAGAGATATAGAGAACATAGAGAGTTTTACAGAAAAAGAAAAAGTTGCACTTCAATATGCTTGTGCCCTATCAAAAACACCTATAGTTCTTACTCAAAAACAGCTAGATGACCTAAGGCGTCTTTTTTCAGAAAAAGAAATAGTTGCAATTGCTGCTCTTTCTGCAAAGGTAAATTATTGGGCTCGGTTATTTGAAGCCTTGAGAATAAAACCGGCGGGATATATTGATGATCCAATTTTACATTTGAAAGATTACAACACCTTGATAAAATAAATAGAATACATAATAGAAAGTGGTATGAACTATACCCATGTAGAAAGAGCTATGCACCCCTTGTATGCAGACACTTAACATAGCTTATCGAAAGGTGATCAAAACGCCTTGCCATTAAAGCCTAACCTCAAGAATAAACATTTGAATTTAACTATCGATTAAACTTGATCTTTTCAGTAGCGATGAGTTCTCGTAGTAAGATTGCAGCACCTAGTTATGGAGAATGCATGCCAAACAAAACCCTAATAGAACGAGATTTGTTAATGAGTTAATTGGATATTTTTAAGACAAATCAGAGAAATACCCATTATAATTTTATGTTTAGTTGTTTTCAGAAAAATAGTCATTTTAAATTCATTGGTTATATTACTTAGCACATCATTTTATAAAAATATTTCCACAGCCCACTGTAGTGACTCTTAAATATAAAAGTAAACAAACTCCTTCACCTTTTCTATTGTCCCCACCAGTATGAGACTTTTATTTACCTAACATGAGTCTTTCTGCATCATGTCATCAATCCAAAATATCATAGATTGATGAGTACAAAACAAATAAAACTCATGGCTTTTTCTATACTGCTAAATAGGAAATTGTATTTGATATGGAGCTAATAATTATTGGAGATCTCCATTGATAAAATCCAAAACCAAATAAAGATAGAACTCCGAGAATTATTACTATCCATAAGACAAGCCTCAAAGCAAGAAAACCCGCAGCAGTCGAGCCAAAAAGTATCGCAACGATAACAAACAGTACAATTAAATATGTAACCATAAAATTCTCCTTAAAGAAATATTTTCTGTGCGAAAAAGGATTTAATAATTCCTTTGATAGTACATTTATAAAATTATTTTATGTGATAATAATAACTTTTTTTTTAAAACAATGGTGTTGGAATGAGTGAAGAATTTCAAAAACACATGTATGAAAACTTTGCGTCAGAAAGTAATAAACTATCAGAAAAAGAAGGTGGTGTAGGACTTGGATTAGCAATTACAGAATCACTTATACGACTAATAGGTGGTAGCATTAATTGTAAAAGCGAATTATCAATTGGTACTACTTTTACCCTAACAATTCCTGTTGAATTGATTTCAAAATATAATTATGAAAAGTGTATCGAAGATAAAAAAATTATAAAAAGTGAAAATAAAATTTCAGGTAAAAAAAATCTTGTATGTGAAGATAATGCAATAAATCGTCTTGTAGTTAATAAAATTTTAAGCAATGAACATGCATTGTTAACATTTGCTAAAAATGGTTTGGAAGGCGTTAATTTGGCAAAGGAAGAGAACTTTGATTTGATACTAATGGATATTAGAATGCCTATCATGGATGGATTGGAGGCTGCTAGAAGAATTAGAACTTTTAATTCAAAAATTCCTATTATTGCTTTAAGTGCTAATGCATACGAAAAAGATATTGAAAAATCAATTAAAGCGGGAATGAGTGAACATTTATCAAAACCAGTGGATAAAAATATACTTGTTAACACAATAAATAAATATTTTTAGTGTAATGGAGTAACAGCTTTTAGAAAATTTAAAAGGTGTTAAAAAGCAATTTAGAAAAGTATCTTCATCCTTTATGAATTTTAAAATCTAACTATAGGCTCCCATAAAATATTAAATCGCTGGATTTATATTCTATTGAAATAATACTTCAATAGAATATAAATATCATACAAAAGGTGCTCTACTGAATAGATAGTGAAACACTTAGCAATAATAGGGCTGATATAATTTACAGCTGGTAGTACATTTCCAGAAGAAGAAATCATCTGCTTGGAACAACTAATTTTGAATACCCAGACTTCATTCCCCCCCCCCCTTATATCGAACTTTAACCAAAGCATTGTAGATAAATATTTTCATAAGTAATAATATATTTAATCCTTGGTTATGCAGCACTTGATTCTCTGTGATTAAATAGCTTTACATACTTAATAGCAGTAACCCTAACTAAATCCAGAGATTTGTGTTTAATTAGGGTTACTCCCATCCTTTCAACATTTCGGTTATTTATTTCAAGAATTGCTAAATTATATATTTCATCAATAACTAGATTTGACATCAGGATAAAGAATAGATGTTCTACCATTGGCTAGAAACCTATTTTCCCAAGAATGGATTATTCACCATTTTTGTTGGAGGCAATGGCTCTGAGCATTTCAATCTTATCAAGTTTTCCTAGGACCAACATGCTACAGCCAGGTGGAAGCAGTTCATTGGGGCCTGGATTGAAACGCAACTTTCCGCCTGGACTTTGAATGGCGATTATAATCAAACCTGTGCGTTTTGGAATGCTAGCATCTTTAATCATCAAGGAGGAAATTTCTGATTCAACCTCGACTGTGACTTCTCCAAGCTCAAGTAATTCATCATCGAAACGTGTAATTATATCCAAGAACGACACGACTTGAGGCTTGAGCATTAGATATGCCATCCTGACGCCACCAATCTCATTAGGGGAGATGGTTTTGTCTGCACCAGCACGTTTCAGCTTTTTTGCAGAACCTTTTTCGATGGATCGGGAGACAATATAGAGATTGGGATTCAACTCCCGTGCGGTAAGGATTGAATAAACATTATGAGCATCGTTATCGAGACAACTCACCATGCCTTTGGCTTGCGAAATTCCGGCTTGGATGAGTACGTCCTCGGTGGTCGCATCACCACAAATCACTGGGATTCCTGCATCTGCAAGCTCAGTTGCGCGTGCTTCTTGGTGTTCAACCACAATGAATTTCGTCTTTATGAGTGTGAATTGCTCGATAACGCTGGAACCAGTCTGTCCAGCACCGCAAACTATTATATGGTCAACCATATTGGCAATCTGTTTTTCCATGGCTCTTCTCCTAAAAATTCGATTCACTCCACCATCAATAAGAAACGAAACCGCTTTCAACAAAGAGTAGGAGACAATTCCTAATCCGCTGATAATGATGAAGATGGTAAATATTTTCCCAGCAGGGGTTAAATCAGTTATCTCTCGATATCCAACAGTTGAGATTGTAATAATGGTCATGTAGAGTCCATCAATCAAAGAGGAGTTAGTGAGTATCATATATCCCACTGTGCCTATCGCTATAAGAGTGACAATCAGAATGAGAACTATCCAACCTTTTTCTAGGGGGCTTTTCCGCATTGAATCTCCTGTGTCCGCAATTTTCACGGATTTGGTTCCGGGGATACCGGATTGTTGATTTTTCCACCACGTGTATTCTAAATGATCTAAATTGTTAAATTCTTCTATATCATATGTAATGTAAGTGCATCATCAGTAGGCAAACTACTAACCCTAATACTATCACCTTAACTGTCTGAAAAACTATATTTTGTTCCACCAGGTGAAAACTTCTTATCATAGAATACTATCATAATTCCTTTGCCTTTGGTAGAAAATAATATTTATATTAAAATTATTGGCAATTAGAGTCTCTGTTTCGGAGGAACCTTTTAGATACTTGTTTGACAAGAAACAATACCAACTTTCAATAAAAAGGATACTTCTACTTTAGAAGAATTGTTCTTTATTAATGCGAAAACTTCAATTTTCAAGTTGAAACCACCTTTATACAAAAACCTATATTCAGAACTGAACTATACAATTATTTAATTAGTAAGGTTGCAAATGTTGATATTGTAAGAAAGAATCAAGAACTTGTTAGATATGATGGATTCAAAATCTTATCTGTTGAAGATAATGATATAAATCAATTGATTATTAGAAAACTACTTGAAAAGGTTGGTATTGAAATATTTATTGCATCAAATGGTCTGGAAGCAGTTGATTTCATGAAAACACATGATGAAAAAGATAATATTGATATCATTCTAATGGATGTAAGAATGCCAGAGATGGATGGACTTACAGCAACAACAAAAATAAGAGAATTTAATAAGAAAATTCCAATTGTTGCCCTAAGCGCAAATGCATTTGATGAGGATGTAAGAAAAAGTCTTGAGGCTGGAATGAATGCCCATTTATCGAAACCTCTTGATAAGATACTATTTTATGAAATTCTAAAAGAATATCTACACAGAAAATCATAATAGCTTGTATTAAAATATACATTGTCTTACAACTTATATGTAAGATTGCAGGGGTTTTTGTTATTAGAAATATTTTTCTTTTACTCCATTTAAACAAAATGCCAGTTTAGACATTGCAAAAGTACCACAGGCAAACTATAGAAACCTGCAATTTAGAAAAACTCTTTCATGCTTTACAACTTTCAAAGTCAAATAATAGGCTCCCCTAAAAATATAAAATTTTAAAATTATATTCTGTGGAAGTATTAATTCAAGTGATTATTAGTAATATTAGTGGTGGTAAAATAATCAACATTTAGTACTTTTTCAGGGGACATATCATTCTGTCACAAAATTTTTGAGTGGATGATGCAGACAAAAAGTTGGACTCTAATAGGAAAAAAACAGAATATGTGCAAAGACTTACACAAAAAATGAGTAGAAATTAGCTCTCATGGAATTTGAACGTTTAGGATCAATAACAGCAGTAATTTACAAACTGGGTTATCCAAGTAGAACTGCCTTTTATCAGTGATATGAACATAAAAAGCTGGTTATTTAAATACTCATGGAACAATGGAATATCATCGCTTCTTGTCCAGAGTTGCAACGCAAAGACAGGACTTACCCCGTTCCTTCTTATTTTACTTTTATTACTACGTTTCCAGTTTTAGTCCCAGTTTCCATAGGACTTACGCATCAAATTTATCTTGACAAAGCCTAATACTTGACTCATTGCC
>CAYWGU010000073.1:0-13726 GCA_964457975.1 uncultured Spirochaetaceae bacterium
AAGTTCAATGGAAGCTGCTTACGATAATCGTTCAACACAAGCTCCAACAGGTGAATTAAAAATCACTGGAGAGGTTGTAATAATGTATGAAATGATTGAAGAAATTGAAAAATAAATATTAAATTATATTTTAGACTTAAGACTGCCTTTAAAATGGGCAGTTTTTTTATTTCACTTTTAGAACATAACCCCAGTTGGTTCTCTATTATATATAAAAGGATTGTCCAAATGCTCTATATTTTTTATTGATGAATTGGTATTTTAACTCTATGAAATTATATATAACAAGACATGGTGAAACAAATTACAATAAAAGAGGCCTTGTATGCGGTGTGACAAATGCACAACTTACAGATAAAGGCATCGCTCAAGCCAATCTATTGGCTCAGGATATCAAAGAGAACAAGGGAAAATACAATATAAAACATATTTATGTATCGCCCTTAGATAGAGCAAGAAACACTTCAAAGCCCATTGAAGACGTTCTTAATATAACGGCTGAAGTTGAACCAGGTATAATTGAGTTTAATTTTGGTAAATATGAAGAATGCCCTGTAGGTGATGTTGAATTTAGAAAACTAAGAAGACAACCTTTTATGAAATTTCAAAATGGTGAATCCATCTTAAGTGCAACTCATAGAATTTATTCAACAATTGATAAAATTATTGATGGTCATAAAGAAGATGATGGTAATGTTTTGCTTGTATGTCATGGTACCTGTGCAAGAATAATAAGTACCTATTTCAATGATGTTTTGGAATCTGATTATTACAATCTTTTGATGAATAACTGCGAATTAATTGAATTCAATATTGAATAAAGCTTACGTAATTTATTTTACGTTAGATTATAAGCCTTATTTGTGTAGCTTTTTTTTAAATGTTTATTGTAACTATTTTTCTCTTTAATTACGGTTATATCAACGGAGAAAAAGTAAATCATGAAAAAAAAGTATATAATTATATTGGTTTTTGTTTTTATTGCGGCTGCATTAATTAGCTACAACAAATTTACAAGCGATTCAAAGAATAATTCAGATTTTGCAGAAACAAATAGCACAAAAATACCCGAGGTTAATGAAAAGAATATTCTTGTATTTATCCCAGGTTCAATAGCAGGTAGTGCACCTTATGAAAACCTCAACAACGGTGCTCTTGAATATGCTGATGAAAATGAAAACATTAATGTTAAATCCTATGAAGCAGGATTCAATCAAGCAGAATGGGAAAGCCAATTAACCTCCCTAGTTGCTTCAGGTAAATATGATATTGTTTTAACAACCAACCCTTCCCTTCCTGAAATATGCGATAATATTTCTAAGAAGTTTCCAAACCAAAAATTCATAATAACTGATGCCTATCTCGATGGAAATAAAAGCATAAAAACCTATGAATACAACCAATACCAACAATCCGTAATATTGGGCTATCTTGCAGGTTTGATTACAACCTCCAATATGAAAAATGTTAATTCAGACAAGAAAGTAGGATTCATCTTATCTCAAGAATATCCAATGATAAATGATAATGTAATTCCAGGTTTTAAAGAGGGACTCAAGCAAGTAGACACGGATATAACAGCAGACATTAGAGTTATTGGTAACTGGTACGATGCATCAAAGGCCTCTGAGTTGGCACTATCCATGATTGATAATGGTGTTGATACATTTACCTCAATTGCAGGTGGAGCTGCTGAAGGACTCTACAAAGTTGCAAGTGAGAAGAACCTTTATGTTGTAGCATATGATACCAATTCCTATCTTTTAGCACCTGGTGCAATTGTTGGATCAGGTAATGTTAAATCTACTAAACTTGTTAAGGAAGCCCTTAAAGAATCAGCTAATGGAGAACTTACCTGGGGAGCTGCCGAAAGAGTTGGAATTGAACAAGGCTACATTGATTTCTTCACTGAGGACCCTCTTTTCAAGCAAGGCCTAAGTGATGATGTATATTCATCTTTCATGGACTGGTATAAAAAGGTTAAAAACGGGACAATAACAATCAAGAAGAATAATTAATGAATAACAAACCAGCTATATCTGTGGAGCACCTATCTAAGTGGTACAAAGCAGAATCCATTATGGCAAATGATAATCTCACCCTTAATTTCAACAGGGGTGAGATTGTGTGTATCGCAGGAGAAAATGGAGCTGGTAAATCCACATTGATGAAAATTCTATTTGGAATGACAACTCCAACTGAAGGACAAATTTTTGTTAATGGGAAAAAAGAAAATATTACCCATCCTCTTGTAGCCCAATCACTAGGAATAGGAATGGTCCATCAAAAGTTTAAACTATTTGAAGATCTCACAATAAGCGAGAATGTTTCCCTTGGAGTTGAAAAGAAAAAACACTTTTTATTGGATAAGAGCAGAATCAACAAAGAGGTTCAGCAACTAATCGATGATCATAACTTCAACCTTAATTCGAGAGATAAAATAAAAGATCTCGGTACAGGTGAAAAGCAACTAGTTGAAATACTTAAAATGCTTTACAGAAAAGCAGAAATTATGATCTTTGATGAACCAACTGCAGTGCTCACTGAAAGTGAAGCACTGTCTCTGTTTAATACAGTTAGAGAACTAAAAAAAGAAAACAAATGCATCATCTTGATAACACATAAAGTTGAGGAAATACTCAGCATCTCAGACATCATCTCAGTCATGAGAAAAGGTAAGTTAATTGGTACTTATAAACGATTGGATTTAGATGAAAAACGTCTATCTGATTTGATTATGGGAGAGCCTGTTAAAAAGGTAACAGTTAGAAAAAAAGGACTGTCCTTCTCTGATAAAGAGAGAGTCATAAGATTTTGCAATGTAACAATATATCGAAAAGATCAGGAAAAGCCATTACTAAACAACATTTCATTTGAATCGCATCACACTGAAATTTTAGGATTTTGTGGTGTAAGTGGAAATGGTATGGGAGTACTTGAAGCAGTCTTAGGTGGAATGATGCCAATAAGCAGTGGACACATTTATTTATATGATGGAGAGATAACAAATTTCACCTCAGATAAACTTAGACGTGAAGGTCTTGCCTTTGTACCAGCTGATCGATATCAGTATGGATCTGCAGCCGATGCCACACTTTCAGAGAATTTAATTATAAATCATAAAAACAAATTGAAACAAAGAAATGAATTTTCCCAGCCACTTATTGATAAATTTGATATACATGGAACAGTAAATCAAAAGATGAAAACCTTAAGTGGTGGTAATATTCAAAAGGCAATTGTTGCAAGAGAAATTGAAAATATGGAAAGTTACATAGTGCTATCAAACCCAACATGGGGAATGGACCTGGCTGCAACAGCCTTTATTCATTCTCAAATAATTGAATTGAAGAGAAAAGGTGCAAGTGTTATTCTTCTATCATCTGATGTTGATGAAGTACTGCTACTATCTGATAGAGTGAATGTAATAACAAATGGAAGAATTATTAAATCCTTCGATGGTAGCAAGAAATTAGATAAGCTATTGATTGGTGAATACATGTTAGGAAGAAAGGTATGATTAAAATAAAAAAAGCAAAGACAATAAAAGGTATATTGACAATCATTTCCTTAAGTTTGTTGATTTTAATAATCTTAGCATTGCTTCTTAGCGATGAGCCTTTAATAGCCCTAAGTTCAATATTTATTGGACCTTTCTCAAATGTATACTACTTTGGCAACACTCTAAATTCCATGATTCCCTTGGTACTTGGTGGACTTGGAATTCTTGTAGCCCTTAGATGTGGATTGATGAATTTAGGCGGTGAGGGTCAAATATATATAGGAGCTCTCTTTACTGCTATATTTTCATATAAGTTCAGTGGTCTTGGATACTTTAGCATTATGATAGGACTTATAGCAGGTTTTATAATATCGTCACTAATTGCTGGCCTTTCTGCCATTTTTAAGATCTTATTTAAAACCTCAGAGATGATTACATCCTATTTAATAGCTGTAGCGGTAACATACATTACAAACTATCTAATATCATCACCCTTAAAGGATCCTCAAACTAACTTGGTTGCAACAAGAAAGCTGGAATACATGTTGAATCCAATATTGAAACCATCTCTACTAACTACTGCAATAATCTATGCAGTAATAATTGTTTTTATTATACACTATTTTCTAAATCATACAGAAAAAGGATATGAGCTTAGAATGGTTGGATACAACAAAGAGTTTGCAAGATATGGTGGTATTTCAATTAATAAAACATACCTTCTTGCAATGCTACTAAGTGGAGGTCTTCATGGAATTGCTGGAGGACTTTCAATTGTAGGAACATATGGAACTGCAATAAAGAGCTTTTCAAGTGGAATGGGATGGAACTCAATTGCAATATCATTGATTGCACTTAACAATCCAATTGCTATAATACCCGCTGCCTTCTTCTTTGCTTGGATAAATCAAGGAACTCTTATTGCAATGCAAACAACAAATATCACAAGTGATATAGCCTTGATTGTTCAGTCCTGCATTTTATTCTTAACCACATCCGTTGTACTCTTAGGAGATAATAAGTAATGAATAGTTTTATAAACAACACACTCAGCATATTAACTCCACTGCTACTTATTGCAACAGGAGGTCTAATAACAGACCTTTCAGGATCCTTAAACATAGCGTTGGAAGGACTTGTAACAATTGCGGCCTTGTTTTCAATAATTGGTGTATCTATTACCCACTCGATTATACTAGGAACCATAATTGGCGTATTATCGTCAATGACTTTGGCGTTTATATTATCAACAATAACAACAAAGCTTAAGGCAAATATATTCATAACAGGTCTTGCTACCAACCTTTTAGCAACAGGTTTATGCGCTACAATTACCTATTCAATTTATAACACCAGAGGTGTTGTATCTTTTGATAATTTAAAAAGAATCCCAAAATTTAATCTAGGTCCAATTGAAATATCAAGTTTCTTTATAATGGCTTTAATAGTATTAGTTCTAGTAAATATATTTCTTAATTCAACTGCAACAGGTTTAAGAATTAGAGCATGTGGAATAGATCCTCATTCATTAAAAAGCTATGGAATATCTAGATCCAGAACAAAGCTAATAGCATTTTTACTTTCAGGATTCTTCTGTGGCCTTGCAGGTTCTTATCTTTCCCTCAATCTTGGAACCTACGTTCCCGGAATTAGCGCGGGAAAAGGTTGGATTGGACTTGTAATAATATATCTTGCAGGAGCAAATATTAAATTTATATTGCCTGCAGCACTTGCCTTTGCAATTGCAGAATCGCTTTCTATTTATTATCAAGGAATTACAAATTTACCACCAGATATAGTTCTAGCACTTCCATCCATTTTTACATTGATAATAATGGTTGTTGTATCTATTGTGGTTAACAAAAAAAACATCGTTAGGAGATAGATTATGGTTTTAGCTTATGATATTGGAACAACTACATTAAAATTAGCCTTAGTAGATAAAGATGGTAACTTTAAGAACTTTGAACACCAACGAGTCATGAGCCACATACATGGAGATATTGCTGAGTGCAATAGCCAGGAATATCTTACTTTCTTATCCCTTTATTTAAAAAAAATTGATACCTCTTTAATTGATACAATATCAATTAGTGGTACAGGTCCAAGTATTGTACCTGTTCTAGATTCACCCATCCTTGAAAATGATTTAATAAAGGTAAAAGCATATCCAGTACGTCTTTTTCTGGATAAAAGAGGACAGAGCAAAAGCAAAGAAGTCAGTGATTTCTGGAAAGAATATATTGATGGCTCCTTTCCGATTCCCTCCATTCTTGCTATGAGAGAAAATGAGAGTGCTATATTTGAAAACACCAAAAGCTTTTTATCAGTAGATGGATTTGTAAATTATGCACTCACAAATAAATTGGCAACTGTTAATTCACCCAAAGGGCTGCTAAAATATTACTGGAATAAAAAATGTCTGGATTATTTTAATTTAAATGAAGAAAAGTTCCCCCCAATTGTAAAATCAGGAATTGAACTTTCTAAAATTACAAAGGAAGTGGCAGAAGCCTTTAACCTAAAAGAGGATGTTATTGTAATTACTGCAGGCGTTGATTTTTATGTAAACATACTTGGCTCTCGTGCAAATAAAAATGGCGTTATGTGCGATCGAGCAGGAACCAGTGATGGATTGAACCTTTGCTGTGATCGGCCTATAAAAATAGAGGGTCTTTTAAATTACGAGCATCCAATTAAAGGTAAATACAATGTATCTGGAATGATTTCAACAACAGGTGCCGCCGTTGATTGGATTAAAGAAGTATTGAACCTTAAAGATATGAATTACAACGATTTTTATAAACTAGCTGAGAATTCAAAGTCTGAAAGCAACTTAATATTTCTTCCATACCTAAGTGGAGAGAGGGCTCCTATATGGGATCCAAATGCAAAAGGTGTGATGTTTGGACTAGGACTTGATTCAGGGTCCGCTGAAGTTGCTAATGCTGTTGTTATTGGAACCTGCCTTGCTTTAAAAGATGTAATCAAAACAATGGAAGAACATGGTGCAAATATTGATGAAATCAATCTTGCTAACTCACATTCATTGAACAACTATTATCTACAACTAAAATGTGATATTACAGGAAAAAAAATAAATATCATAGATACCCAATCACCCGAACTATTAGGTATTGCAATTTTGTGTTATGCAGAACTTAAAGAATATTCTTCAATAAAAAAAGCAACAGAAAGCATGAGTAAAATTAAAAGAATCTACCTGCCAAATAATAAAAATGAAGAAAAATATGAAAAAATGTACCTAAAATACAAACACCTATACAAGGTACTGAAGTCTGAGTTCGAGCCAATTTAACTTTATTTTTGTGGCAGACTGATATATAATAAATTATATATTGAGTTAGTTTATTAGCCGTGGAGTTATATAGGATGTATGATTTAAGTAATAATTTAGTCGGATTCATATTTTTAGTCATTTTAACTGGCTACTTTCTTTATCGACCAATTTTTCCAAATCTTTCAAATAAATACTATCGCTTGATATTAATTGTCTCTGTTCTATCAATTGGATTGAACACAATAGCAGCATACACCATTAATTATTCAAGTAATTATCCAATTCAGTTGAATTATGCATTAAATACTCTTTTCTTCTTTTTCAACTGGACACTTCCTTTTCTATTCTATCAGTATGCAATTGTATTAATAAAAAACAAACACTATTTTAAAAATAAATTTCATACCTTTATAATTGTTTATTACGTAATCCAATCAATAATTATACTTTCCACCCCTTTTACGCACTTTGTATTATATTTTGATTCAAACCTAACTTATCAGCATGGGACTTTATTCTTTTTAATGGCTGCATTTAACTTTTCCTTACTTGGTTTATCTGGAATTTTAGTAATTCTGTTTGGTCAAAAAATGCCAACAATTCAAAGAGTTATTGTTCCTGTTTACACCTTTATGCTTATAGGATTCAATTTTATTCAATTATTATATCCTTCATTATTTATTGATGGTTTAATTTTGTCTCTTGCTGCATTCCTCATGTTCCTAACACTGCAGAATCCAACTTCCTACTATGATACATTAACAACCAATTACTCCAGAGCAACCTTTCTTGAATACCTAGATATGCTCACAATTAGGAACAAACCTTTTCAAATTATTATTATTGATGTAGATTCAACTGCTACAATTAATAAAACATTTGGAGAGAAAATTGGAACTCAAATAATCACCAAAACAGGACAAAAGGTAAAGTGGGCAAGCAATAATAATCTAACATTTAGAATTGATGGCGATGTATTTATTGTGGTTACCTTCTCTATATCAGAGAGAGATCAAGTTTTAAATAATCTTGAAGGTGAATTTCCTTTCAAGCAAAAATATAATGACGATTACACCTATGATGCACACGTACACCTAAATTATACAAACTCACTCCAAGACTTTGAAGACATCGATGAAGCATATCAAATTATCATTGAAAGCATAGAAATATCAAAGCAAAGAAACTTAACTCTTATTAATTCTGGAACTGTAGATTCAATTAAAAAGAATAGAAAAATTGAAACCGCTCTTAAAAATTCAATTGATAATCGTGATATAAGAATTTATTTGCAACCTATAATAAATACCAAATCAAAAAAGATAACCAATGCAGAAGCTCTTGTTAGATTATATGATAGCGAGCTTGGTTTAATAATGCCAGATGAATTTATTCCAATGGCAGAAAAAGATGGAAACATTACAAAACTTACTCCTCTAATTATTGAATCCGTGTGCAAGTATTTATCTGAAAATGATTTACCTGATAGCTTTAAAAAGGTCTCAATAAATCTTTCAGTTATTGACTGCTTAAATCCAAATATGGATAAACTTATCCTTAGCATATTAAAAAAATATGATATTAATCCATCTCGTTTAATATTTGAAGTAACAGAAACCGTTGCATCCCTTGCACCCCAGCTAAAGGCTACAATGCTAAATATAAAAGCAGCAGGTTCCACCTTTGCTCTTGATGATTTTGGTTCAGGATATGCAAATCTTGATGCAGTTATAAAGCTACCGTTCGATATAATAAAAATTGATCGTAAATTGCTATTATTGGTTCACAATGAACAATACAAAATATTGTTCTCTGGAATCATGAACACCTTGCATTCATTGAATTTGGAAACAGTTGTTGAAGGAATTGAAACAGAAGGGCAAGCTGGAATTGTAAGAGATGTTAAAGGAACCTATCAACAAGGATATCTTTATTCAAAGCCTCTTTCTTTAGATGATTTCACAAAATTTATTAAGGCCTCAAATTAGAAGTTTTGCTTGCTTATTGCATGGCATAAATGCCTTCAAGCTAAAGAACTTAAAGAAAATTATACAATTATAAAAATAACGGAAAACCTGAGTAAAATTACAATAAATTACCTTATAAATAACATAAATGAAGAAAAATGTAAAAATATATTCATAAAACACAAACACCAAACCGTGGTTTTAAGTTGGATTTCACGCCATAATAACTATGTTTTTAAAGTATTTTGGTATATACTCGAATTATAAAAGATTAGTTTATTAGCCGTGGAGTTACATAGGATGTATGATTTAAGTTATGATTTAGTTGGATTTATATTTTTAATCATTTTAACTGGTTATTTTTTATGCCGCCCAATCTTTCCAAATCTTTCAAATAAAGCCTATCGCTTGATATTAATTATTTCAGTCATATCAGTTGCTCTAAACATATTAACCGCACATACCATTAATTACTCTAGCAAATATTCAATACAACTAAATTATGTATTAAATACTCTTTTATTCTTAATCAGCTGGACACTTCCTTTTGTGCTCTATCAGTACGCAATTATATTAACTAAAAATAAGAATTATTTTAAAAATAAATTTCATACCTTAATGATAGGCTATTATGTTGTACAATCATTAATCATACTTTCAACTCCATTTACTCACCTTGTAATATATTTTGATTCAAACCTAGCTTATCATCATGGTACTTTATACTTTGCAATGGTTTTTATTAATTTTTCAATACTTTGTTTGTCGGCAATCATTGTAATTGTATTGGGTCAAAGGATGCCCACAATTCAAAGGGTTATTATTCCATTTTATATCGCCATGATTATTGGTTTTGATTTGGTTCAATTATTATATCCTCTACTACTTATTAATGGTTTAATTCTCTCTCTTGCTACATTCCTCATGTTCCTAACACTGCAGAATCCAACTTCCTATTTTGATGCATTAACAACCAATTACTCCAGAGCAACCTTTCTTGAATACCTAGATATGCTCACAATTAGGAACAAACCTTTTCAAATTATTATTATTGATGTAGATTCAACTGCTACAATTAATAAAACATTTGGAGAGAAAATTGGAACTCAAATAATCACCAAAACAGGACAAAAGGTAAAGTGGGCAAGCAATAATAATCTAACATTTAGAATTGATGGCGATGTATTTATTGTGGTTACCTTCTCTATATCAGAGAGAGATCAAGTTTTAAATAATCTTGAAGGTGAATTTCCTTTCAAGCAAAAATATAATGACGATTACACCTATGATGCACACGTACACCTAAATTATACAAACTCACTCCAAGACTTTGAAGACATCGATGAAGCATATCAAATTATCATTGAAAGCATAGAAATATCAAAGCAAAGAAACTTAACTCTTATTAATTCTGGAACTGTAGATTCAATTAAAAAGAATAGAAAAATTGAAACCGCTCTTAAAAATTCAATTGATAATCGTGATATAAGAATTTATTTGCAACCTATAATAAATACCAAATCAAAAAAGATAACCAATGCAGAAGCTCTTGTTAGATTATATGATAGCGAGCTTGGTTTAATAATGCCAGATGAATTTATTCCAATGGCAGAAAAAGATGGAAACATTACAAAACTTACTCCTCTAATTATTGAATCCGTGTGCAAGTATTTATCTGAAAATGATTTACCTGATAGCTTTAAAAAGGTCTCAATAAATCTTTCAGTTATTGACTGCTTAAATCCAAATATGGATAAACTTATCCTTAGCATATTAAAAAAATATGATATTAATCCATCTCGTTTAATATTTGAAGTAACAGAAACCGTTGCATCCCTTGCACCCCAGCTAAAGGCTACAATGCTAAATATAAAAGCAGCAGGTTCCACCTTTGCTCTTGATGATTTTGGTTCAGGATATGCAAATCTTGATGCAGTTATAAAGCTACCGTTCGATATAATAAAAATTGATCGTAAATTGCTATTATTGGTTCACAATGAACAATACAAAATATTGTTCTCTGGAATCATGAACACCTTGCATTCATTGAATTTGGAAACAGTTGTTGAAGGAATTGAAACAGAAGGGCAAGCTGGAATTGTAAGAGATGTTAAAGGAACCTATCAACAAGGATATCTTTATTCAAAGCCTCTTTCTTTAGATGATTTCACAAAATTTATTAAGGGCTCAAATTAGATGCATAATCAAGTATATTATAGCAATAACACCATTTAATTATGTTTCATTTAAAAATGTAATATATAATTTTACTATACATTTTTAATACTATTAACTTGACCATTATCATAGCCATGACATATATTTTAAATTCTCTATTGTTTATTGAAAAATTAGGTATTATACTTTTTACTATATTAAACGCATAAAAAGTATAAATTATTCAATATTTTAGATTATATGAAGCTTATTATTATAAAATAATAACTTGCGTTTTATTAATTTTTAAACTTTGGAGATATTTGTGTATAATTTTTCATATAATTTAATGGGTTTGATATTCTTGGTGGTTTTAACCATTTATTTTTTAAAAATCCCTATTTTTCCTAATCAATCAAATAAATGTTTCAAACTTGTTCTATTACTTTCTTGTATTTCAATAGCACTTGATATCCTATCAGCTATTGTCATCAACAATAGTTCACAGTATTCATATGAAATACAATATATTGTTTCAATTGTCTTCTTTTTATTCTATTGGACTTTGACTTTTATATTTTTGCGATATACATTTCTCCTATCAAAGCAAGATAAATTTATAAAAAGCAAGATAAATTATGTCTTATTAGCTCTTATGATATTTGAACAACTTATAATTTTAAGCACCTCATTAACTCATGCAATATTTTATATTGATCCAATTGCAGGATATTCTCATGGCCCCCTTTATGCTCCCCTTGCTATATTAAACCTTTTTATTTTATTACTTGCGGGCTTGCTCGTTATTACGAATAAAAAAAACTTCACGGGAATGCAAAGATTTGCTATCCCTGCATATATTATAATATTGCTTACAGCAAATGGCATTCAAGTATTCTTTCCCTATGTTTATGTAACCGGCGCAGCACTTGCCCTTGCAACATTTATAATGTTTTTAACACTTCAAAACCCAACAGCATATTACGATAGCTTGACCATGGTATATTCTAGAGAATCTTTTCAAGATTATCTATCAAGGTTAATTTACACCAAAAGCAAATTCCAAATCATAATTATTGATATTGTAAATACAACTATTATTAATAGAACTTTAGGGGAACAAGCTGGATCACAAATAATTACTCAAGTTGCATCTCGTCTTAAAGAATTATGTCCCAATAATTTAATATTTAGATTGGAAGGAGATAATTTCATTATCTTTACCAAAAAAGAAGAGAACAGAGATAAAATAGTTAAAAATTTATATAAAAAATTTCCTTTTGAAATTGAATTAGGAGCATCTAAAATATCAGTTCATGTTCATCTAAATTATAGTGAAACCTTATCTGAATTTAAGGAGACAACAGAAGCAATTGGAGTTATTAAAGACTGTGCTAAAATTTCAAAAAAATATAAAACATCTCTTATAAATAAATCAACTCTTGAAGAGGTGATGAGAACAAGAAAGGTTGAAAAAGCACTAACGAGAGCCATTGAAAAAAAGGATTTTTGTGTTTATCTGCAACCAATCTACAATACAAAAACAAAATTATTTGAAAAAGCTGAGGCTTTGGTTAGAATTAAGGATCCAGAATTGGGTCTCATAATGCCGGGCGAATTCATAGAAATTGCAGAAAAAGATGGATCTATAACAAAAATAACTCAAATTGTAATTGAAAGAGTTTGTAAATTTATCGTGGAAACAAAGATTCCAAATTCATTTAAGAAAATATCAATCAATCTATCTGTTATAGATTGTCTTAATAATAATTTAGCTAAAGATATTAACCACATAACTGATAAATACAATATTGATCCATCCTATCTGGTATTTGAATTAACTGAAACTGTTGCTTCAATTGCCCCACAGGTTAAAGACACCATGCTTGATCTAAAAAAACGGGGAATAAGCTTTGCACTAGATGATTTTGGCTCTGGTTATGCAAATTTAGATGCAGTTGTAAAACTACCATTTGATATAATAAAGATTGACCGTGAGCTTGTGTTACTAACTCAAGATGGAAGATACAAAGTAATGCTAGAAGGATTAATCAAAATAATGAATAATCTTAACTTTGAAATAGTAGTTGAAGGAATTGAAACAAAAGAACAATCAAAACTTATATGTGATATGGGAGCATTTGTTCACCAGGGATACTTATATTCAAGACCTGTTGATTTTGAAACATTTGTTAATGTAATAAATAATAATGTCAACCTTAAAATGTAAGATTGGCTTCTACTAAATTTAAAATATGTAAGGTAATTTAAGCTAAATTATATTTGTTTATTGTGTTGTAAAGAATCTCAACAGCATTTTCCATAGCACTCGAACAAGAAACCAAGGAAACAACTGGCACCTTATCTTCACCTTTTATGGTTTTGCATGCATAGGCTTTATTCATAACAAAGAACTCTTCCATAAAATCTGATGCAATTTCATATGTATTTAATTTTGTTGGATTATCAATGGTACCTGATGATGCCAATAATGATAATATTGAAACACAACCTGTTGCTGCACCGCAGGTGCCCTCTTTATTTCCCATTCCTGAGCCAAAAGCTTCCATCATGGTATAAAGTGTTTTTTCATCCACATCAACCAAATCCTTAAAAGTTAAAGCAGTTGATTGGGAGCAACTATTACCCATGTCATGATAATCAATTACTTTTTTTTTATACTCATTTAAAGTTTTCATTTCAAAAATATATAGAAAATAGAGTGATTTTTCAAGTATTAAATATTTAATTAGCAAAAAGAAATTTAATTCACCAAAATCAGTTGCTTTTTTAAAAACT
>CAYWGU010000074.1:0-13530 GCA_964457975.1 uncultured Spirochaetaceae bacterium
AAAGTACCCAAATACTGTCCGCAACCCTAGATATAAAGAGTGCCCAAATAGATGAGGATGGAAAGTATTCTGTATTCTATCCATCAGTAAGTGTAGGATTAACAGCGTCAAGAAAAAATGAAAAGACTCCGGATAATCCTATTTTGGGTACAACAGAATCTCATTACACATCTTTAACAGGTTCTGTTACTGCATCATTCAACTTCAATCCTGCAATGATTACCAATCTTCAAACCACTGCTCTTCAGCTAGAATCAAAGAACATAACTCTTGAAAAAGCTAAAGGTGATTTAGAATTACAAATTAAAAAGCTCTATTATGGAATCCTTGTTCAACAGTCAGCACTTGATGTTCTGCAGAAGAACATTGATTACATGAATGAAACTTTAAATAATACAAAAGCTGCATATGAAAATGGTGATATTCCTGAATTAAGTGTTCTTCAATTGCAATCACAGATTTCATCACAGAAAGCATCCCTTGAAAAGTCACAAACTGGAATTGTTTCGCAGAAGAGAACCCTTGCCTTCTTAATTGGAGCTGATGATATTACTGAAACTTTAAATCTAACAACAATGCTTCCAACAACCTTTAAAGATGATTTATCTCAGTACTCAATCGATAGAGCAATTACTTCATCAATTGATTTACAGAGTGCAAACCTTAACAAGAAGATACTTGAAGTAAGTAGAAAAGCATTGGTGGAAAGCACCTACGTCCCCTCCCTATCTCTTTCAGCTAGCTACATGCCAATTGCATCTGATATAACGAATTTTGACACCTATGCTCCTTCTTCATTATATGATGCAGGTTCAATAAGTGCTACAATTGGAGTAAATATTACAAACATGCTTCCAGGCTCCTCAAGTCAAAAGTCAATAAAAAAACTTGATGTTTCTTTTGAGCAACTTGAACAGGGTAGCAATGGCATAAAAGCTGGAATTATTTTAGCTTATAACTCAAATATTGAAGCAATCAAAGAAGCAAAAAGACAAATGGCATTAAGTAAAGATAGCATTGATTTGTCTCAACAAGCATTTGACTTAACATCACTCTCATATGAAAATGGTGATACAACCTTCTCCGATTTACAATCTGCACAATTAAGCGTTAGCAATGCAAGATTGGGCTTACTGCAATCACAATATACCTATCTAAGTGCTCTTCTTGATTTAGAAGATCAATGTACACGATAATATTAAGGACATAGAAAAAATGAATAAAAATAACTACAAAAGAAACATTGCTAAGGCAATAATTGTAACAAGTATTTCACTACTTACTCTTACATCTTGTTCAAAAGTTACTGGAATGCTTACAGGTACTTCAGATGAAACAACCAACATAGAAACTACAACCACAGAAACAGAATTACTAATTAAACCAATTAGTATCAATGCAGCAACTGCTAAAATGGGATCTATTAATTCCAGCATTGAAGTTGGTGGCACTGTATCTAGTGGTAACGCTGTTGCAATTCTTGGTGAAGCTACTGGTACTTTAAAGAACTTCTCTTTAAAAGTTGGTGATATTGTAAAAGCTGATGAAGTTTTGGCTCAAATTGATCCATCTCGTCCTGGGATGAATTATAAGATGAAGGATGTTAAAGCACCAATTGATGGCACTGTTATAGGTGTTACTATTCAAGAAGGCTCAATGGTAGCTCCTTCCTCACCCTTAGGATACATCGAAGACCTATCTGATTTATCAATCAAAGTAAACATCATTGAAAAATATATCGCACAGGTTAAAAAGGGACAAACTGTTGAAATTACATTCGCAGCTTTCTCAAATGAAGTTTTTGAAGGTACGGTTACAGATATGGACCCAACCGTTAATACTCAAACAAAAACACTTGGTATCACAATTGAATTTGAAGATCCACAAAGCAAAATACTTACTGGTATGTATGCATCAAATAAAATCATCATAAAAACAATAGATGATGCATTGTTGATTCCATCAACAGCTGTATTTGCAAAAGAAAATAGTTTCTATGTTTATACAATCAAAAGCGATCGAATCAAAAAAAACCCTATTAAAAAGGGTCTTGAAACATACGATTGGGTACAGGTTACCGAAGGTCTTGAAAAAGGTGCTGTAATAGTAAACACAAGATCTTCATTACTTGGTGACGGTGCATCAGTTAGCATCCAAAATAAAGGAGCATTTTAATGAGCATAAGTGATATATCGATCAAAAAACCAAAAACGATTTTGATCTTCACAATTATTTTAGTAGCATTGGGAGCTTATACAATAAGTGATATTGCTATTGATTTGTTACCAGATATTTCTCTGCCTTATGTTATTGTGCTTACGCAGTACCCTAATGCAAGTCCTGAAGAAGTTGAAGCAAAATTAACCAAAACCATGGAAGGTACCTTCGCAGGTATAACAGGTCTAACAGATATAGAATCCTCTTCAAGTTCTGGTTCTTCTGTAATTACTCTTCAATTTTCGCAGTCGACTGATCTCGACCAAGCGACAAATATGATACGTGATAGGCTCTCGTTGGTAAACGATTTCTTACCTGCTGAGGCAACCTCTCCTATGATTATCCAACTAGATGTATCATTGATGCCTATAATGGGAGTATCTTTAACAGGTAATAAAACACCTGATGAATTACTTTCCCTTGCAACTGATATTATTCAACCAGGTCTTGAGCAGTTGGATGGTGTTGCATCGACAACTTTAAATGGTGGACGTGAAAAGGCTATAATGATTGAAATACCTTCAAACACCTTGGATTCCCTTGGATTATCATTGTCTCAAATGTCCAACATCATAGCAGCCCAAAACTGGAAGTCTGATGCAGGTGTAATTACAGATCATGGTATGAACTACACCATTAGTAGTGATGGTAATTTCCAATCCCTTCAAGAAATTGAAGATACAATTATTTCAACAAAAACAGATCCTCAAACAGGAACAATGAGTCAGGTAACTCTTGGCAATATTGCAAACGTTTATGAAGGTTATAAAGATGCAACCTCATTTGCATATGTAAATGGACAACCGGGTATTATTCTTGCTATTTCGAAACAATCAGGAACAAACTCCTTGCAAGTTGCAGCAGCAGTACAAGAAAAAATTAAATCATTTAATGAAACTCTACCTGATGGTGTTACCATAGCAGAAGCTTTCAATACCACTGATTCAATTTCAACATCAGTATCAAATGTAACATCATCTGCAATTATGGGTGCTATTTTAGCTATAATAGTTATTTTAATATTCTTAAGATCAATATCATCTACGTTTACAATTTCATTGACAATTCCTATCTCTCTTATGATAACACTTCTTATTATGCGTTTTGCAAACCGTACAATTAATATGATGAGTTTGGCAGGTTTAACGCTTGGTATTGGTATGTTGGTTGATAACTCGATTGTTATTTTGGAGAATATATTCTCGTATAGAGAAAAAGGTGCAAAACCTCATATTGCAGCATCTCTAGGTGCAAATGAAATGAGAACAGCCATTACCAGCTCTACATTAACAACAATTTGTGTTTTCATCCCTTTATTGTTATTTAGAAACAGTTTGGATGGTGTTATTACAATTTTCGAAGATTTAGCATTTACTGTTATCGTATCTCTTTTAACATCATTGCTTGTTGCCCTTATTTTGGTTCCTACTCTTTCAGCAACCTTCTTTAAAGGACATGTTCAAAGAATCAATGAAAAACGTAGAGGACTAAATGGAGCTATAGAAAAATTCTTCATTGGACTAGAAAAGTTATATTCACAATTCATCAAATGGTGTCTACACCATAAGTTATTATTTATAGCAATTGTATTGGCATTACTTGTCGCTTCGGTTGTTCAAATTCCAAGGCTTGGTTTTACATTCATTCCTGAAACTGATCAAACAAGCATAACAACTACGCTTGAATTCCCACGAGGAACAAATATAAAAATAATTAATGAAAAAACTATAAATTTTCAAACAGCTCTTGAAGATAAAATACAAGGCTACTCAACAATATCTACAACAGTAAGTAGTGGTTCAGGAATTGGATCCTTCTTTTCTGGTGGTGGAGGTTCGTCTGCATCAATTGATATTACTTTGAAAGATGCAAATAATAGAGTTGTTGGTGACATGACCTCTGATGAAGCTATTGCAGTTATTGACAAATTGGGTGACAACTATACAGGTATAAGTGTTTCATCAAATACCTCTTCAACTGGAATGGGAAACATCAATGGAAATGATATTGATATCACATTAAGATGTGATGACTTTGCTAGGTTGACCACAGTTTCTAATAAAATAGTTAATTTATTGGAAACACAAGGTTCTAATTTAGTAGTTGAAGTTAAAAATTCAATTGTTGAAGGTAATCCTCAATTATCAATTGTATATGATAAAGCTGCCATGAACAGAAACTTCATAAACTCCTTCAGCGTTGCAGGTGAATTAAAGACTTCATTAAGCGGCACAACTGTAGGTAGATTTACTGATTCTGGTAATGATATCGATATGGTATTAAAACTAAGTGATTCTGAACAATATAAAAAGTTCAATTTAGATCAAATTACAGTAACAAACCAACTTGGACAAAAAATTCCATTATCTGCAATTGCACATCTTGAAGAAACAACATCGCCAATGTCCATCTCTCGAGCAAGTCAGGGACGTGTTGCACACATCACAGCAAGCAATGCTGGTAACTTATCAATCAATGCATTAGATGCTAATGTTGTTAAATTACTTAATGCAAATGTACAGACTGATGAAAACTTATCATACTCTGTAGGTGGTGCATGGGAATCAATGTCTGAAGGTATTGAGGTATTCATAAAAATTATCTTAATGGCTGCAATTCTAGTATTTGCTGTTATGGCATCACAATTTGAATCCTTTAAAGATCCATTCATCATTATTTTCACCTTGCCAATGGCACTAATTGGTGTAGTAGGATTGCTTACAATACAGAATTCAGTAATCTCATTGATGACTCTTGTAGGAATGTTGGTTCTTGTCGGTATTATTGTTAACAATGGTATTGTTTTGGTAGATTATACAAACCTACTAAGGAAAAGAGGATATACGCTTGAAGAAGCATGTATTGAATCTTCTCGAACACGTCTAAGACCTATCTTAATGACAACACTAACAACAGTACTTGCATTGGTTCCAATGACTTTCTTCCCTGCAGAAGGTTCACAGTTAATCCAACCTATTGGTCAGGTTATCTTTGGTGGCCTTTCCTTTGGTACATTGATGACATTAACAATGATGCCTATAATTTACTATATCTTTAATAAAGGTAGTGAAAAAAGAAAAATAAAAAAACAAGCTGCTAACATGAAAAGATCTTTACTCGATAACAGTGATAAAGGAGATGATAAATAATGAAACGTATTGAAATCATGATATCTAGAGCTCTCGATGAAGAGTTTATTGAACTAATTGAAGCAAATGGTTTAAATCATTTCACAGCAATATCACCTGCAATGGGAAAGGGATTTTCAAGTCCAAAACTTGGTGATGAGGTTTGGCCTCAAACAAACAAGCTATATATTTTCTATATAGGAGATAAAAAAGCTTCTGATTTAGCAAGAATCGTAATGAAACTTCGAACAGAATTCCCAAGTGAAGGATTAGGTGCATTCCAAACAGAATCACAATGCCTTGCAGGATGCTCAGAGATAACTGATTAAGGCTTTTTAGCTTATATTCAGTAAATTAATAGCCCATAAATCTCAATTGACTTATGGGCCTTCTTTTCATCTCATAATACTGCTATTGCTCTCTCAAGTTTTCTCATTGCAAAATAAATGAGATTAGATTCCTGAAAAGCTTAATTATAATAAGCAAAATGAATAGCAATGAGAAAACCAATTCAACTTCTACTAAAACAGAATCTTTTGTTTGCATTTAATTTAATGAAATCAGATTAATTAGAGTATTAAATTGAATCTCCACCCAGTACTACTTCAGTACTGGGTAGAAGCTTTGTCTGAGTAATGAGAGCTCAGTACTCGTGAGATTGATTTGATGGTTTAGGATTATTTCTTGATTTCAGATTAATTTCCTTACTCTTTTAGTTGAGTTTCTCACAATGAAGATGGGTGCATAATTACCTGCAGTTTTTGAAAAAGCTTTGATACATGATTGCAAAAATTTTCTAAAAAATACCTGTGTATCGCAGTACTTTTTACAATACTTTGAACATACAGGTACATAAGTTTCATGCAATATTTTAAATCCCTTAGGCATTAATAATTCATAAAATTATCTTAAAATACTTAATTTAAAAAATTTTAATATATATTCAATAAACACCACTGAGCTTCAAATAAGAACAAAGCTATTTTATAAATTTTAAGCTGCAATAATATATTCTAATCACTATAACAAACTACTTTATTCCTTCCGGATTCTTTTGCTGTATAAAGTGCTTTATCAGCAATTGTAACCAAAGTTGTTTCATCCTTTACATCATTTTCAGGGTATGAAGAAAACCCTGCACTGATAGTTATTTTGATTTGTTGATCACCATGTTTTATGGAGCTATCTTCGATCATATGTCGTAATCTTTCTGCAACAAATTGTGTATCTTCTTTTGATGCACCTGGCAATATTACAAGAAATTCTTCTCCACCATATCTAATAAGGAAATCTCCTTCACGTATTGCCATGCGTGAAATTTTAGATATATTCACAAGAGCTCTATCCCCAACAGTATGACCATATGTATCATTAACAGATTTAAAATGATCAATATCAAACATGATGATTCCGAGAGGAATATTGTTACGTACAGCTCTGGAAAATTCTTCTGTTAATCGGATCATTCCAAACCTTCTGTTATATAAACTTGTTAATGGGTCATTTGCTGCAAGTTTTTGAAGTTGCTCATAGGTAATAGCATTTCTAAAGGATAAAGCAAGACCACGTAGAAACATCTCAAAGGCATAGGTATTTTCATCCTTAAATTTTGTAGATGAGGATATTATTAATACTCCAATTGGTAAATTTTTATAGAGTAAGGGCTCAACAATTGTCTCAATAGGGAAAAAATCAATTAATGGTGATTCAATTTTTATTGTACTTGATAAGCTAAATTTCTGTCTCGATTTAAGTTTAATTGCTGTCCAAACAGCGTCATTTGTTATAAGTGCTTCTGGAGTCTTGATATTCATAGAAGCTGCAATAAGAAGTTCGCCTCCCTGTTCGTAAAGGATTGCTCCTGCTTCAGCTCCCATAAAATCATTAATTTGTACCAATGCTTTTTGAGCCAATTGCAAAATTTCCAATTGACTGGATAACATTTCGTTAAATTTCTTTATTGCCTGCTCATTTTTCATAGAATTCGATAAAGTATGAACTAAATCATTAAAAGCTTTAGCACTATCACCAATTTCATCTTCAGAATCAACAAGTATGATGCAGTTGTTTTCACAATCGTCTGATAGTTCAGAAGAGGATAAACCTGAACCAAGTTTGTCTTTTACATATACCATTCTATCTGCAAGCAGTCTCAATCTTTTGCCAACAATAACTCTAGCAAGAATTATATTTATCGCTCCAACAAAAATTCCTGCTGAAATACAGAGAATTATGAAAAAGGGAGTTAATATATAAGATTTTGGAACCCCTGTAGCTACGACAAAGAATGGGAAAACTACTCCAATTATTACCCCAAACCCAATCATGAAAAGTGCCAAATCTGTGAAAACTTTTTTTGTTATTCGCATTATTTAATTCCTTGTAAAGAAAAAAGTGATTCAATTACTATACGATAGTAAACTAAAAAAGGCTATCATATAATATACTTTATTATACTATTTTATAAGTTCTATATCAATCTTATAATATAAAGGAGACTTATAGATTTATCAAATTCGTCTAAGAATGCACTATTATTTGCATTATTACAACATGGCTATGTAAATTTATCAATATTTATAGCATAATATGCAAAAAATTGACCACAATAAAGAAACATTTTTTTATTTTGGCCTACACTAAATTCCACCTGTTCTCTTTACAATAGATTCGTAAAATCTATTGTAATATTCAAGTTGCACTCTCAACGTGAAGTATATTGGGTTAATTACTAAAAATGAAAGTTTGAACTTATTAATGTTTATTTTCTTCGAATTCGGATATTGATTAATTATTATACTCTTCACAATCTCACCATCTTTGGCTACCAACCCATATGAGATTGAAAGTTGAAAAGTTTTATCAGTAACCCATTCTGGAATCGCATATTTATTAGATGTAAATACATCAAAAATTATGAAATCAAGAGCCCCATATTTTTTAGTGAAAGTTTTTCCAGTCTTAATAACGACTCATAATTTTTCAAAATAACTTGTATTCTGCATTGATTGTTCAAGAGTTACAATTTGGGAAGTCACATCACTTCCCAATATAGCAACTCTTGCACTCTCAATATGCAACATTCTTCTATACTTGCTTTTGTTGGTGAATGAAAGGTTCATTCAATTTCCATCTCGCACTACCTGAATTAGTGCATGCTTATCGCTAAATGAATAATTTCGATTAACTTATTGATCAATCAAATCAGTCTTTGCGAATGTATTCAAACACTCTTCTTCATTTGCAACAAACTCATTCATGCTTGCACAGGAACCAAGGAGAGCAAATAAAAACACCATCATTACGAGTAGCTCTCTGCCTTTTCATAAAGACACCATTCACCTTATTTTATAGAAGATAATTATCTAATTTTAAACAATGACCTAATATTATACGTCATTTTCATTCATAACAATACTTAAACTCTGGTGAGTAGGTATCAATTTTCTATATTCCACGCCTGTGGAATCAAACATCCTCTTCGACGCTCGTGTGCTATCAGTCGTATCATATTTATCTGAAAGATATACAACATGCTTTATTCCAGATTGAATTATTGCTTTAGCACATTCATTGCATGGGAACAATCCAACATAAATAGTTGAACCATTAAGATGTCCACCCGCACTATTTAATATAGCATTTAATTCTGCATGGCAAACAAAAGGGTATTTGGTATCAAGCCATTCACCTTCCCTTTCCCAAGGATATTCTTCATCCTCACAACCTATTGGAAAACCATTATAACCTATTCCAACTATTTTCTTATTTTCATTTACAATGCAAGCTCCAACTTGAGTGCTGGGATCTTTACTGCGCATTGCAGATAGCATTGCAAGTCCCATAAAATATTCATCCCAACTTAGATAATCTGTTCTTTTAGGCATTAGTTTTCTCCTTGATATATGCAATTATTTCTTTAGTAAGTTTGACTCTACTTGATTTATATAATACCAGTACATGGTGTGAATGCCTATAGTTTTGCATTCGGGTGACCTTACCAGTGAATTCTCTTGATCCATTTTCCTTTGAAATAATGGGAAAATTCCCAAAAGGAACAGTTTGATCTCCTGTATCATGAATTAAAAATAATGGGCAAGTTAACTTTGAAAGATTCTTCCTAACAATCATCTCACTTTTTATCAAGCTCAAAGATTGTTTTAAGAATAATCCTTGATAACCTGTCCAATCCTCATTACCATCCTCACCATCAATTCCATTTACAGTTGAGGGATTAAAGGTACTTTTAAATATATTAATCACTCTTGCAAACATGAAGGAAGGATTGGTTATCATTCTATCTTTGATGCTGTTATAAACTATTGGAGCTGATATTGAAATTATTGCTTTAGGCTCCAATTCTGTATCACTATACTTCTCTCCAAGCTTTAATGATATTAAACCACCCATGCTAACTCCAAGTATAAATACATTTTTATATTTGCTCTTGAGCTCTTCATATTTTCTGCATTGAAAATCAAACCACTGTGTAAAGTTAGTTTTTTCAAAGTCCTTGGTACTTGTTCCAAAACCAGGCATCAAATAAGCATAGCTATCAATTTTATTTTCGAAAAACTGTTGGCTGCAGTAATCATAAACATGTGGAGTAGAAGGAAAGCCATGTATTAAAAGTATGGCAGTATCAACCTCTTCATTTTTATCTAATCTTATTATGCTATGACATCTTGGTGCAAAGCATTTTGATTCATCTGTTTCTATTGGTTGGGAATTTCTATCTTTAAAAAATATTAAAGTAATACTCCAAAGAGATATTAGAATAATAATAAATATAATTGGTAATAATATGTTCATGAATTAAATAATACTAGACTTATAAAAAATTGACAACAAAAAAGTACAAAAAAACTTCCCCTAATTAAAAGGGAAGAATTAAATCTTATATTATAAAATTATATTTAATTAATTAAAGCAATGGTGATGCAGCTACAGCTTCCATTGTTGGAACAACAGCTAGTAATACACCAGCTGCAACAGCTGAACCTAATACACCTGCTACATTTGGTCCCATAGCGTGCATTAATAAGAAGTTTTGAGGATTCTCTTCCTGACCAACTTTACTTGCTACACGTGCTGCCATAGGAACAGCAGATACACCAGCAGCACCGATTAACGGATTAACTGGATGCTTTGTTAATTTATTCATAATCTTGGCAATCATTATACCTGTACCAGTACCAATGGAGAAAGCAACCAAACCTAATAATAAAATACCTAAGGTATTCAAATTTAAGAAGTGACTTGCTTCCATCTTTGATCCAACAGCCAATCCCAAACAGATTGTAACAATGTTCATCAATGCATTCTGCATGGTATCACTTAATCTGTTTACAACACCGCTTTCTTTAGCAAGGTTACCAAACATTAGAGAACCTAATAATGGAGTTGCTGAAGGAAGTAACAATGCACATACCAGTAATACTGCTAGTGGGAATAAGATTTTTTCAAGTTTTGAAACAGGTTTTAGCTGTTCCATCTTAATTAATCTTTCTTCTTTGGTTGTTAATAGTCTCATGATAGGTGGTTGAATAATAGGAACCAAAGCCATATATGAGTAAGCAGCTACAGCAATTGAACCTAATAGTTCAGGCTTTAACCTACTTGCTACATAAATAGCGGTAGGACCATCAGCACCACCAATGATACCAATAGCTGCCGCAGCATGTAAATCAAAACTAATACCAGGAACAAAGTTCAATGCTAATGCACCTAACAATGCTACGAAAATACCAAATTGAGCAGCAGCACCTAAGATCAATGTTTTAGGATTTGCAATTAATGGACCGAAATCGGTCATTGCACCAACACCCATGAAAATAAGTATTGGGAACAAACCAGTATCAATACCAGCATCAAATAACAATTTAATATAACCTATAGCTCCATTATTAGGATCTACACCTGCAATATAAGCTAGTGGTATATTAGATAACATACAACCAAAACCTATAGGCAATAACAATAAAGGTTCAAACCCTTTGCTAATTGCCAAATATATTAAGACCAAACCGATAAGAATCATTACAAAGTTTCCTGGACCAAATTGAGCTCCAGCGAAACCTAAGAAACCATAAATACCTGTGGTTTGACCTAATTGTGAAAACGCTTCACCAATCATACGTTATACCCCTTAACTGATTACGATTAAATCTTCATCTGCGGTGATTTGATCACCTTGATTAACGCAAATTTCTGTTATAGTTCCTGCACATGGAGCAAAAATCTCATTTTCCATCTTCATAGCTTCCATTACCATCAAACTATCGCCTTCTCCTACAACTTCACCAACTTTACAGTTGAAACGAAGTGCTAGACCTGGCATTGGAGCTTTAACGGATGTACCTGCGCCGGTTGCAACAGGAGCTGCAGCAGAAGGAGCAGCAACAGCTTTTGAAGCTGCAATCGCTGCTTCATCAATACCGTTTGCAACATCAAGAGGATAAGAAACACCATTAACTTTAACGTCACTCTTACCAACTTTTACGCCGTAAGCTGAGCCATTAACAGATACTGTGTATTCTCCAGCTTTCTTTGCTTTTTCTGCTTCTCGATCAATTTTTCTAACACCGTTAACTTTTGCCTTACCTGTTAAGAATTGGATTCCCTTTTCTTTACATGATGCAGCAATGAAGATATTTTCTTCAGTTGTTGGTAAGTCAGCTTCTTCAAGCATTTTAATAGCAGGTTTTCTACCCTTAGAGGTATCAGCATCATTGATGTCAGCAACCATCTTAGTTGTAGGTTTTAATCCAAGTTGTTCAGAAGCAAGTTTTACTATTTCAGGATCTGGAGCAACTGGGGTTTTACCAAAGTAACCAAGTACCATCTTACCGTAACCTTCAGCAATCTTCTTCCAAGGTTCAAACATAACGTTATTGAAAGCTTGTTGGAAATAGAACTGAGATACAGGAGTTACAGATGTACCGAAACCACCCTTAGCTACAGTTTCACCCATTGCTTGAACAATTTCAGGGAATTTGTGCATTAGGTTGTTATCTCTTAACATTTGAGTGTTTGCAGTTAATGCACCACCTGGTAGTGGGAAGAATGGGATGTTAGGATTAACCTTAGCTGCTTCTGGAGGTACGATATAATCTTTCATACATTCTTCAAATACAGTTTCGGCTTTTCTAATTTTTTCAATATCAATATCTAATTCATAATCTGTTCCACGTAAAGCATGCCACATTGTAATGATATCTGGTTGACCAGTACCACCTGATACAGGAGACATTGAAAGATCAACACCACTTGCACCAGCTTCAATAGCACTCATATATTGTTGAATAGATACACCAGCTGTTTCATGGCTATGCATTCTAATATTAGCGTCTTTACCTAATAATTTACGAGCTCTTTTAATTGTTTCATAAATTACGTGTGGTGCTGATGTACCTGATGCATCTTTGAAACATACTGAATCAAATTTTATACCTGCATCTAAAATAGATTGTAAAACACCAATATAGAAATCAGGATTATGGGCACCTTCTACTCCAGGTGGTAAACTCATCATTGTAATTGTTACTTCATGTTTTAGACCAGCTTCTACAATATCTCGACCACTATCAATAAGGTTGTTAACATCGTTCAATGCATCAAAGTTACGAATTGTTGTCATACCATGTTTTTTAAACATTTGAGCATGTAACTTAATAATGTCTCTTGATTGAGAATCCAAACCTACTACATTAACACCACGTGATAGTGTCTGTAAGTTAACATCTGGACCGGCAACGTTTCTAAATTCATCCATCATATCAAATGCATTTTCATTTGTATAGAAATATAATGATTGGAAACGAGCTCCACCACCTGCTTCCATATGTCTAATTCCTGCGTCTTTTGCTGCAGCTACAGCTGGCATGAAATCTTTTGTAATAACACGTGCTCCGTAAACAGATTGAAAACCGTCACGAAATGCTGTTAACATAAAATCAACTTTCTTCTTCATAATTTTACCTTTTTTTATTCTCTGGATTTTGCAACAGCGGCTGCGATAGCGGCTGCAATTTCGAATTCAGCATTTACTGCTTTTGCACTAGTTTGTGCGGTTCGACGAGCAGGTGCTGCTGCAGGTGCTGGTCTATTTGCATTAATTTTACTTACTAAAGCACTTAAGCCCTTTGTAACAAAAATTAAAACAATAAGGAAAAGGAGAACTGTT
>CAYWGU010000075.1:0-12849 GCA_964457975.1 uncultured Spirochaetaceae bacterium
ATTGGTAAAGTAAGAGAGCAACTATTTGACATAATTACTTATCAATAACAATATTAGGATTCTATTCTTCAGGATTGATATGAAATCGTCTTTTAATTTCAGACACACCTTTAAAACCACCAAATAAGAGAGTCGAGGCAAATAACAGTACACTAAGTACAATTGCAATCAATGATAAATAGAAATTAGCACCAATTGAAAAAGCAAAAGCTGCCAATATTATGGTTACTAGTTGAGCTATCATGTAGTTTTGAAAACTCCTATGATTTATAACTGTAAAGAAAAAGTTCATAACAGTCTCGCCTATTAAGAATACAGGCATTACATATTCAATGCTCCATCCTCTATTGATATTTAAAAAGCAATCCAAAAAGAAAAGATAGATAGTAGCCGCCAATAGTGATTTGGAGATCTTTGCAAACACAGTTGGAAGCGAGTTAAAAAATATCTGCATTATGATATAACCAAGAAAAATTGAAAAAAATCCTACAACACTCCAAGTGAGTGTTTGAAAAAAATGATAATCAATAGCAAATAATATAAAGGTACAGATTGCCTCTATTGCAAGATACATCTTGCTAGCAATTGCTCTCTTGCTCATTTTAATCTTCACAAAAGGATATCCTGTTAAATCATTTTCAATATCTGTTTTTTTAGTTGCACTGTGGCATAAAGGACAAACCTTATAATCAACATCCACATCGCAATTATTACAATGATACATTGTTTTCCCCATTGCTTGTAATCCTTATATTAATTGACATTGCTGATAAAAGCCTAAAAAATTCTCTTTGAACTTTAGAGGCTCTTAAGGAAGAGGTAAAAGTTATGCATAAAACATCATCAAAGGAAGCTATTGTTGCTTTAACATTTTGACCTAGGGACATTGGAAGCATTCCACTAAACTTTTTAACATGTTTGTTATATGGAGCTTTTAATGCAAACAATCCTAGATTACTCATGGTAATTGTACTTGCCTTAGCAGCACTGCTATATACATATTTTATTCCAAGATTCTTTATAAAAAGAGGTATCCACTTTACAAATCCGGCTTGTTCATTTGAAACATTATAGCTGATTGTCTTTTTAAAATTTTCTTTCACCATCTGAGATTTAAGACTTTCTTTAATAATGAGCAAAACTTCATCAAAGCTATAATCATCATTAACTGGAATGAAAGTTGCATTAACCATTGCAAAGAAGTTTTTTGTTGTTGTTGAATTGAAGAATTTTCTTAAATCAACAGGTACTGTTACAATTATTGGTTTATTCTCTCCATAATAAATTTGATAGATTGAATAAACAAGAGCTGAAACAAGGAATTCATTGATACTTGAATTATGTTGACGGGCAAGAGCCTTTACGTCTTTAACACTCATGGAACCTTCAATAACACTTAATCCATTATATGGAAGCTTTCTACCCTTAATGGTGAGAGCGTCCAACTTTGAATAGTTTGATTTATTGGAAGATGATTTATTATAACAAACTTGGAAACCATCCTCTCTTTCAAGAGTGAACTCATCATCACCTGGTAGCTGTGCAACATCAGAGCACTTCAAACTTAAATAGTGATATATCAAAGCCTTTAAGAACATCTTAGCCCCAACACCATCAGCCAAGACATGAAACATTTCAAGATTGATTCTATTCTTATAATAAGAAACCTTAAATAAGTACTCATTGCTATCTTTAAAATCTATCAATTTACAAGGATATTCATCTTCTTCTAGGATGGCAGGAAAGGGTTTTGAATTCTCTTCCAAATAATACCAAAACAAACCCCTTTTAAGACGAACGCTGAAACCAGAAAAAGACTTAAGAGTTTGTCCAACTGCAATTTGTAAAATGGCTGGATCTATTTCATCATACAAACTAATGCTCTCACGAAAAACGTTGGGTGTTTTTCGTCTAGCAATTACTGGAAATAAATGTGCTGTATTATCTAATTTACCCCAAAGAGTAGTATCTGTTTTCATCAGTTTAATTATAACATAATTAACATTTTAATTGTTATGTATTCCTTAATATTTAATTGATCAAATGTGCAATTTAACAACCAAAAAATAATTATTTCAAGCAAGTGCCTGAAAAACAATAAATTAACCAATTCATTATTTTTAAAAATTTGATGTATTTCATATTACATTTGTCATATAGAATATACATAATAATTTATCATATGACAAATAAATTAAAGTTATTGTTTAATACTTAATAAGAGTCAAGTTCGACAAGTTAAAATATTATTGACCTTAAAACATTATTTAAAGCAAAAAAGCAATTTTATTAAAAATTCAATAAAATCACATAACAACAACCCCCAAAAAACATCTTTTTCAAATTTATCGAGTAAATTAATGGGCATTAAAGTAATAAAACTAACATTTAATATACTTATTAGACTTAACACTATTTAAGTTAAAATAATTTTTAATACATATTCATTATACTAAACAAGCTGTTTTAAAAAAACTTTCTGCAATTATACTCTTTTTATTCAAATGTAGATTTCTCATTTTATACTTTATTATAAATCTAAATATTAATTATTGTTTTTTTTATACAAATTTGTAAAATTATACAAATGTTAAAAAAATAGCTAATATGCCTTAATAGGCCTTTCTAAGCACATATAAAAATATAATTATTATAATAATAACAAATTTAATTAGAACTAAAGTAGATTTTCCAAATTATTTTTTACTTTTAATCCATATTGTTTTGATGATATGGAATACTTTTTTGCCCTTTCCCTCATACTATTCAAAAAAGTGCAATTTTACTTTACTTTACTTGCAATTTTAATAATGGTATTCTAATCTTAACTTTTATGAACTATTTTAAGGATCAACTTATATGCTAGCCAAAGAAAGAAAAGACAACATACTAAGAAAATTAGATAAAAATTTAACAGTTTCTGTTAAAAAATTAGCTAAAGAACTAAAGGTTACAATGGAAACTATTAGAAATGATTTAGATTCCATTGCTGAGTCAAATCAAAAAATTATTAGAGTTCATGGTGGAGCCTATAAGATACAACCTGATGCAGGAACTCCTTATTATAAAGATTTTAATGATGCAAAATCAATTGAAGAAAATCAAGTAATTTCAAAACTTGCTGTCGATCAAATATGTAATGGAGATATAATAATGCTTGATTCAAGCATAAAAAGCCTCTTTATTGTAAAAGAACTAATACAAAGAAATATTAAAGCTACAATCATTACAAATTCTCTTCCAAGTGCCACCATTGTTGCTTCTGCAAAAGATTTGAACCTATTTTGTCTTGGTGGTAACTTAAATGTTCCAACATTTTCATTTAAAGGCAATTATACTCTACAGACGCTAAGAAACATGCACAGTGATAAAGCATTCTTAAGTCCCACCGCAATCTCTAAAGATTTTGGTATAAGCCATAAGGATGAATTTGAAGCACAAATTGCAAAAGCCATGATTGATAATTCAAACAAGGTATTCCTTGTCATGCAGGACTCCAAATTTGATAAGGCCACATTGACTAGAATTGGTGCAATTTCTGATATCGATACCATAATAAGTTACAAGCAGTTATCTGATAAATGGATAAAAGTTTTAAAACGCAATAAGGTTGATTCAATTTGCTCACAAATTTAACATAGCGGGCACTTGCTAATAATCTTCAATATTATTATATTTTCAATAGTTGAGGTATTTATAATTGAAAATTAATAATGATGAACTTGAAAAATGCTGTTTATTCTTTAAAGTGCTAGGTGATCCTACCAGATTTAAAATAATTGACACACTGCGTGATGGTGAAAAATATGTAAGTGAAATATGTAAATCCCTTGACATGAGTCCATCAGCTGTATCTCATCAACTTACAATGTTAAAGCAAGCAAAAGTTGTTAAATCAAGAAGAGATGGCAAGAATATTTATTATTCATTTGATGATGAACACGTTGTTGATGTTATAAATTTGGCACTCGAGCATTCAGCTCATAGCGACATAACAATTTAATAAAAACCATAGAACACAAATTATAATTATCACTTATGGTGTTTTTTATAAGGATATTTTCAACAGTTTAATCGAAGAAATTGATTAAATCTTATGAATATCAAAAACAATGGTAAAAAGATGACAACTCAATACAGATTTGTTAAAAGAATAACTATTCAACTGTAAATCAATTATAATGGTATTATTGATTTACTATATGCATGTAAATAAATACAAATTCAATTACTAGTAAAATTTACAAGAGAACTCAAAGAAAAATATTATTGACACAATACTAAAAAAAAGGTATTATTTAAATACATTTGAATAGATACTCAAATGTTATTAACAACATGCCCTATTTGGGATATATATTTTTAGCTTATATTTGAATATCTATTCAAATGTCTTAGGAGAACAAAGTGCCAAACAATTTAAAAAACAAAAGTAAGGATAACTGTAAGTCTTGTGCTGTTGATCAATTTCACAATCAAACATCAAATTTTGATGGTGCAAGAAAAGAACAACCTAAGCAAAAGAAATCTTTAAGCAATATAATCAAAATTAAGACTAGATTAATCATTAGCCTTTCCTTATTTGTAATTGGACTTGCACTATCATTTACAGGAAAATCAATGATCTCAGATATATTTTTTTACATCGCCTATATAATAATTGGATATTCAATTGTAATTGGTGCCTTTAAAAATTTATTTACAGGACACCTACTAGATGAAAAATTCTTAATGACAATTGCCTCCTTAGGTGCTTTTGGTGTAGGCCAAGTATCAGAAGGTGTTGCAGTAATGCTTTTCTACATGATTGGTGAAACCTTTAATGAATACGCAATGGATAGATCAAAAAGATCTATTGAAAAGCTCATGGAATTAAAGCCTGATGTAGCTCACATATTAAGAGATAACAACACAATTGATGTTGAACCCAATACAGTTAAAGTTGATGACATCATCATAATTAAAGCTGGCGAAAGAGTTCCTCTTGATTCCATTGTAATTGAAGGACAATCAACACTTAATACATCCGCTCTTACAGGAGAATCACTTCCTCTTGAGGCTGAAAAAGATGCTCTTATTTTAAGTGGATCCGTTAATGGATCTGGAATACTAAAAGCAAAAGTTGTTAAAAGCTTTGATGATTCAACCTTTTCAAGAATTTTAACGATGGTTGAAAACGCCAGCAGTAAAAAGGCCAAGAGTGAAGTATTTATCAGAAAGTTCTCACATTATTACACACCAATTGTTGTAATTTTAGCAGTACTTACTACAGTCATACCAACTTTTTTTCTTGGTTTATCGTTTGATACTTGGTTCTACAGATCTCTAATGTTCCTGGTAGTCTCATGTCCCTGTGCACTTGTATTATCTGTTCCACTTGCATTCTTTGGTGGAATTGGCGCAGCTGCTAAAAAGGGTATATTAATTAAGGGTGGTTCTTTTATTGAGCAACTAGCTAAGGTTGATACCTTTGTTTTTGATAAAACTGGTACCTTAACTGAAGGCAAATTTTCAATAACAAAAATAAAAACGTATGAATATAATGAAGATATTGCATTAAAATTTGCAGCATTTGCTGAGTCAAATTCAACTCATCCAATTGGTATTTCAATTGTTAATGAATACTTAAAAAGAAACAAACTGGATAAAGTAGATGGAATCAAGATGGATATAACAGAACAATTTGGTAAGGGAATTATTGCCAATATTGATGATGATAAGATTCTTGTTGGATCCTCTGATTTTTTAATCTCCAATGAAGTTACAATCAAAAGCAATAAGGATGAAGCATCAACTATTGTTCAACTAGCTATAAATAACATTCATGTTGCAACCTTTTATGTAGGTGATACTCTAAAGAGTGATAGCAAGGAAAGTTTAAAAGGTTTAAAAAAGCAAGGTGTGAAACGCCTTATTATGTTAAGTGGTGATAAACATAGCATTGCTGAAAAAATAGGTCTTGCAGCAGGGATTGATGAAGTAAAATCACAATTGCTACCTCAGGACAAGGTAGCTAATCTTGAAGAGATAATGAAAAATTCAAACATTACTGCATTTGTTGGTGATGGTATAAATGATGCACCCTCCATTGCAAGAGCCGATATAGGAATTGCAATGGGAGCCTTAGGTTCTGATGCTGCAATTGAAGCTAGCGATGTTGTAATAATAGGAGAAGAACTATCAGGACTCCCAGAGCTAATCAAACTTTCCAAAAAAACAATTCGAATTGCAAAGCAGAACATAGTATTTGCAATAGCTGTTAAGGTCTTAATAATGATTCTAGCATTGCTTGGAATTGGTACCATGTGGATTGCAGTATTTGGGGATGTAGGAGTTTCAGTTCTTGCAGTATTGAACTCTTTAAGAATGTTAAGAGATAAGTAAAAATTAGAGTTTCAATTGCTTTAAGAAATAGCCTTTCCTCTCCTTGAGGAAGGGCTATGTTTTATTCTATATTTTTTTATCTATTGCTTGACACTATTTTATCAACTAGGTAAAGTAAGCACATATTTTATTCAGTTATAAAAACTTCGGGGGAAATAATACTATGTCTTTAGCTAGTTTATTAGAATCATTAATGATTATCTGTTTTGGTCTTTCATGGCCTCTATCAATTCGTAGATCACTAACATCAAAATCAACAAAAGGTAAGAGCTTAATGTTCATGCTATTTATCCTACTTGGTTATTTCTGTGGCTTGGGTTCTAAGTTTCTTACAAATACTTACAACATGGCCTTCTGGTTCTACTTCCCAAATATAATTATGGTATCAACAGATATTATTCTATATTTCAGAAACAAAAGATATGAAGCACAACAAGAGGTTGCAATCAACAAAACCAATTGCATTGCAAAATAAGAAACTGATTTATTGTTATAATAAAACTTAAAAATAATCCATTTTTTTAAAATATTTTGTTTATTATTAAGGTATCGGTAATTCCGATACCTTTTATTTTTACTCTTTAATTTTATTTTGAAGCTTTAATGCCTTTTTCTGAATAACAGTATTGCCAATTGGGAAAGTTTCTATTTTTACAAGAAAATTGATTGCCTCTGGCAAATCATTTTTATTTACTTTATTTACAGCTGCAAAATAATTAAGCATCTCATATTGAAGTTGCGAATCTGCATTTTTAATATAACCATCTAGCAACTGACCATTTGCTTTGGAAAGTCTTTCAGATTTAACTATCTTAGATAATAAATCACATTCATTAATTTTATTATCAAAAAATTCTAGATATTTTAATTGAGTTTTATCACTTTTCAAATTACTTTTAACAATTTTATCAGTTTTTTTTAATCTAGTAAGTTCTTTGAAAGCTATGATTTCTTCAGTAATTCCTTTACTTTGGCCATCAATTATTTTGAACATTATTTTATAAAATAAGAGTTTTAATAATGAATTATCATCCTCGGTTTTGCTCTCTATGTAAGTTAACAGATCCTTTGCTTCATCTATTTCACCATTATAGCATTTGGCTATTGCTTTATGGATTAGAATATTTGTAATTTGTTTTTTGCTAAGATTTTCAAAATTAATTTTATCTTCAATTTCATTCAAGAATAATTCTGGATTTCTTCTGTCATAAAGAATATTAAGTAGTGAATATAATGCCTTATCGTCTTTTCTTTTAACATAACTGTTCACAATAATTCTAAGAAGTACAAAAGCCACAAAAGCATACATAATAGCTAGAAAATCATATTCTCTAACATTAAATACTATGATTGCTATTATAACTGTTATAACAAGCGCCAAAAGATAAAGATTACGCGCTTGTTTCTTGTTTTTACTAAAGTATAGTTTCATAGTTCCCTCCAACTTTAATTAGTTCTATTATTTAAGTGGTATATTTTTCCTATAGCCTTCTTTTACAAAAAGGAAAATTCTCTTCTTGTCTTTTTTATTTACATCGTAAGAAGCAAAACCTGCTTCATAATTATGATTTTGCTATGATTAAAAACCTTATCTGCTTTGGCTGAACCTCTCTCTCTCTTAGTTTTGAACCATTTTCAAGGCGAATCGTAAAAATTGCAACTGCACCTTCAACTGTTTCATCCTCAAGACTTATAACAAACTTATCACCTTCTAGATATCCATAAAAATCATTAACCTTTTTAAAATTATCAATATCCAACGTAGTTAAATATTTGATTTTTCCAATTTATCTAGAAACTCATTTTATATAACCCAGTTATTTTGGTTTAAAGTTCCGTATAATAATCTCTTTAATTTAACAGAATGAGGTAACCAAGCATCAATTTCATAACAGTTATATTCATTGCTAATAGTATTGAGAGCAGAAGTAGAAAAAGAACCATATAAATAGATGAAGTACAATCTGAAACAGCTCGGTAAATTGTCATACGTCCTGCTGCAATTATAGTAGTTTTAAAAAAAATCACAAAGAGTACAATATAAAAATTAATACTTATCTTTAATAATACCAATTAAATAAAATCTATGTTCTATTCATATTATACCATGTCAAAAGCGATTTTGAAACCTTTTTAAAGTCCATATTAGCAGGTTGCTAATGGGTTCAATTGTCCTCCATGTATATAAAACCTAAAATTTACTTATAAAAAGAATAATAATATGGCGTTGATTTTTATAAATAAAAAGAAAGAGCACCAAACAAAGAAGTCCTTACTCCTCAATATTTGGCACTCAAAATTTAAAAATTATTTAGTTTACATTATAAACATTAAAAACTCATAAGAATCATCATTTTCTATTCAAACAATGGAGTTGATAAATATCTCTCACCAGTATCAGGCAGGATTACAACAATATTCTTACCATCCATACCGTCTCGCTTTGCAATTTCAATTGCAGCTACCAATGCAGCACCAGAGGAGATTCCAGCAAGGAAACCTTCCAATCTTGCAAGCTGTGCTGCAGATTTAAAAGCATCATCATCCGTTACAGTTATAACCTCATCTATTAAGTCAACATCCAAATTTGTCGGAATGAAGCCGGCTCCTATTCCTTGAATTTTATGAGCACCTTTTAAACCCTTGCTGATAAAAGGAGAATTTTTTGGCTCAACTGCAATGATCTTTGTGTTTTTATTTGATTCTTTTAAATACCTACCAGTTCCTGTAATGGTTCCACCTGTTCCAACTCCTGCAACAAAATAGTCGATTTTATTGTCCATTTCTTTTAAAAGTTCAGATCCTGTATTTATATAATGAGATTTAGGATTGTTAGGATTATCAAACTGATGAGGTACAAAGCTATTATCTATCTTTGATGCCAACTCTTCAGCTTTAGCATTGGCACCATTCATCCCGGTTGAGGCCTCTGTTAAAACAATCTCAGCACCATATGCCTTCATCAACTTTATCCTTTCATGGCTCATTGAAGATGGCATTGTAAAAATTGCTTTGTTGCCGTTAACTGCAGCCATCATAGCAATAGCAATACCAAAGTTACCACTTGTACCTTCAATTATGGTTGTTTCTGAATTTATCACCCCTTCCTTTTGTGCAGCATCAAAGATCTGCTTGGCAGCTCTATCTTTGATGGAGCCTGATGGATTAAAATACTCGACCTTTGCAAAAATATTAGCCTTAAGATTCATATCGTTTTTCAATCTAACTAACTCAACCAGTGGTGTATTTCCAACCATTTCATCTATTCTGTTTATTTTCATTCGATTTCTCTTTATAAAATTATTTACCAATTGTTTCAAAAAGGTAATAATATTGTATAGGCTATTTCCCTATTAAGTCAATGGGATTACAATACAAGATTCTTCACAATTTTAAATCAACATATGATTAACAATTATATATCTCAGAAGGGATACAACAAACTGCATATGTTTGCTACGTATTAATCTATTGGTTTAGTTAGGAAAGAGAAATTATTGACTTAATTATTCATTACAGGCTATCAATGAGTACACTTATTCATCTTTAGAGCTTTTATTTCAAAATCATAATAATTGTTATATAAAAACCTAGAAGGCTTACCTTACAAAACAAAAAAGTACAAATTTATATAATCTGTACTCAACTTTCAAATGGTATTTCATGGTATTTATTTATTTTTTTGTTGCAATTCATGTAAAAGAGTTTGCATATTTTTCTTTAATACTGGATGAATAAAATAAGGATCTATCTCACACATAGGTTCAAGAACAAAGCTTCTTAATTGCATTTGAGAATGTGGAATTATTAAATTATCACAAAACAAAACAACATCTCCAAGAAATAATATATCAACATCAAGAGTTCTCTCCCCCCAATGTCTCTTCTTTTCTCTTTTTGCATTAACTTCCAAGGATTGAGTTAATTCTAGTAGCTGCGATGGTGTTAAAAGAGTCGAGCACTTCACAACTGCATTTATAAAATCAGGTTGATCTATTACACCATAGGGAGCGGTATCCATAAAGGAAGATACTTTCTTCACCTCCATGTATTTTGATCCTTCAATCTGTGATATTGCATTGTTTAAATAGCTTTTTCGATCTCCTAAATTTGATCCAAGGGCAAGATAACAAATTCTTCTTTCTCTTACTACATTGATTGATACATCCTCAAAGCTTTCAGTAATTGGAGCGTGAGGTTTATGAAGTGTTACATCTATCTTCTGCATCAAGGGATGTTTTATCATCAAATACATGGCAAGATTATTTGCAAGTGTTTCTATTAAATCAAAGCGATGGGAGGTGCAGAATTGAACAGCATCGGATGATAGATTACCATAATGAACCGTTTTATTTATTTGATCATCACTTAAACTTGTTTCAAGGTAAAAAAGAATATCAAGATAAAAGAACTGTCCCAGTTCCTTTTCTGCATTTAAAACACCATGCTTCGCATAGAATTTAAGACCTTTAATACTTATTGAATCCATTTTTTTTCTTCTCTGATGGATTTTACCATCTTTATTACTTGCATGTTAGCTTTTACATCATGAACTCTAATAAATGATGCACCATCAATAACTGCTAAGGCAGTTGTTGCCAAGGTACCATATAGTCTGTTGTTTACATCCTCATCAAGAGTCAAACCAATAACTGATTTATTTGATACTGCAACCATTACAGGATATCCAAGTCTCTTCAACCTCTTTGTTTCATTCAGTGTTTCAAGATTTTGAATGTAACTTTTTTGAAAGCCAACACCACCATCAATTATTATATTTTCTTTTTTAATTCCAGCCTTATCTGCAATGAATAGACTCTCTCTTATATCTTCTATAAGATCACTCTTAAAGTTGATATAATCACCTTTAAATCTGTTGTGCATCAAAACATATGGGAGGTTTGATGCAGCTACTGCATCGGCAATGCAAGGATTCCATTTAAGTCCCCAAATATCATTTATCATATCGATGTTTGAAAGATTTGCCTTTAAAACTTCCTCTTTGTAGGTATCAAGGGAAACTGGAATAGCGAAATGACTTTTTATTGCTTCTATATATTTTGAAACACGATCAATTTCTTCTTCAATGCTAATTTTTTTATGATTTGGTCTTGTCGATTCTCCACCAACATCAATAATTGAGGCACCTTCATTTATCATCTTTTCTGTTTGTTTTAAAGCTGAATCAATATTATTGTAAAGTCCTCCATCACTGAAAGAATCTGGTGTTACATTTAAAATTCCCATCACATAAACATTATTCTTGGTATCAAAATTCTTATTGCCAATTATCATATTTTAATTCCTTTGTTCTTTTGCTCTTCTTCCCAATTGCACTCATTACGTACTTCACATAAAAAGCAATTACGACTTAATTGATCAGCATATTGTAAAAGTTGTGCAAGATAACTGCTAGCACTAAGATTGTTATGGTTTTCTATAGCACTAGTTATTAATTTAATTTCATTATCATCAAACTTACATTCTAATAGGATGCTTTTAGCTACAATTCCACCTGCAATATTATGATCTATTCCTATCTCATATTGTTTTGCTCGTCCTATATCGTGAAGCAGAGCCAATGCATATAGGATATCCTTATTTGTCTTAATTTCTTGCATTTCAGAATCTCGTATCAGCATGATTCTTGCTACACTCAATAAATGATCTATATCATGATTGCAGAATTTTCTATTCGCTTCTGCAACTCTTATACTTTTATAGGCTTTTAGAAATTTATCATTTTTTAATATTAGATTTGAACGATCTAACATCTCATCAAGTCCAAAACATTTTTTTGTAATTGCATATCATTTTTAAATTTACCACGAGTAGAATAGGTGATTGTTTTGGAGCCAACCTTTTTGATTCCTCTCATGCTCATGCAAGTATGCTCGCCCTCAGCTACTACCATAACACCTATAGGATCCAATATGGTATAGATGCTCTCTGCAATTTGAGCTGTCATCTGCTCTTGAAGTTGAAGTCTTCTTGCAAATACCTCAACAGTTCTTGCAAGCTTGCTTAACCCTACAACTTTATCTTTAGGAAGATATGCAATATGGACCTTTCCAAAAAATGGTAATAAATGGTGTTCACATAGAGAGAAGTATTCAATGTCTTTCACAATTACCACCTCGCTATCGTCAACTGTAAAAACTTTATTGAGGTGAACAGAAGGATCAACGCCGTTTCCAGCTGTTAATTCTTGATACATTTTAGCAACTCTCATAGGAGTTTCTTTTAAACCTTCTCTATTAGGATCTTCTCCAATAGCTTCTAAAAACATCTCAATGGCCTTTGAAGCCTTATCCAAATCTACCATGCATTACCTCCTGCTTTACTTATTGAATTTCAATAATAAACAAATTTTTATATGTAAAAATTATAAAATTATAGCTAATCCTTTTCAAGTGTTTATTAAAGGATTAGCTATTGTATATATTAATATAAGCTTTATTCCAA
>CAYWGU010000076.1:0-12800 GCA_964457975.1 uncultured Spirochaetaceae bacterium
TAAATATGAATATTATAAAGTGATAAATCATCCAGAAAAGGCATCTTTTTAACCTCTTTTCTTAGTTGAATTTGTAATTTAATTTGACCTGATTGAGATTTTTTGTAAAAAAAAAGAAACGTTCTTAGTTAGTAAATAGTTTATTTTTAAATTAAAAAACGAAAATATTCTATGCAAAAATCCCTATTTTATTATAGGATATCTGTTAATTTATAAAATAAAAAATCAATTATTTTGTACTTAGATATTAGATAATTAGAGTAATCTAAAAAATAAATATCCTTAAATTTAATATTTAATTCCTTTACAAGTATGATAATGGAAATAAATATTTATCTATATTACCAAATTTAATCAAGTCTCTAAAAAACATATGTCATTAAACATTTGGAATTTTTTCGTCTTGAATTTTAAGATAATAATTCCTTCGATTTTTAGCTAGGAAAATAAAAATAAAAAAAGCTTTGCAAATTAAAAAAACCATGTTATGCTTTATTTAGTGAGAACGTTCTCACTATAATTTATTAAAAATCAAGGAAGTAGTTATGGTAAGATTTAATCATTACGGTGTACCCGTTGTTTCAGTTGTAGAGGGTTGTTCATTTGTTGAAGAGTTAGGTGTTTATGTTACAGATTATGCACAGGATCCTATGGCAATGGAATTTTTATATGTACCTAAAGATAGTTCAATTGTTCCTGCCGAATTAAGAACTCAAAATCATATTGCATATGATACTGATGAATTCGATGCAATATTAAGTAAAAGCAAAGTTTTGTATCAATTTCTTTGTCCTAAAGATAATAAAACTCGAATGGCTTTTGTTAATTACAAAGATGCAATTGTAGAGTTAAAAGAAGTTGAATAAAGGAAAATATTAATGAGCACTATTTTAGACGTAGAGAAATATTCGGGAGTTTCTAAATCAACTATTTCTCGTTATTTAAATGGTCATACAGTGAGACCAGAAAAAAAAGAATTAATAGAAAAAGCTATTAAAGATCTTTCATATACAAAAAACCCTTTTGCTAGTGGTTTAAAAAATGGCAAGACCCATACTATTGGAATTTTAATTCCAGAAATTACAGATTTTTTCTTTCCTCCTATTATTTCGAACATAGAAAAAACTCTTCGGAATATTGGTTATCAAACCCTAATTAGTAATTATGGTGAAGATCCTAAAAAGGAAAAAGAGATTCTTAACTTCCTTGTTAATAAACACGTAGATGGAATAATTATTGCTTCTAGTTCATCAACTGGTGAGCATATACAGAAATGTTTGGATAAAAATATCCCAGTAGTTCTTTTAGATAGATTAATAGGCGGTTTTGATTGTGATGCAGTTACCAGTGATCATTATCAAGGAACTTATGATGCACTGAGCAGGGTAATACGTAAAGGTCATTCACGTATAGCATTTATTAGAGGTGAAGAAAGTGTTCATTCAGATAAGACAAGATTTCATGCTTATGAGGATGCTTTAAAAAACCATAACATTGAGGTGAAACCTAAATATGTGGTTACAGCTGGAATAAATGAATACGATGTTAGTAGAGAGTTTATGGGGTTGTTAGACTTACCTGAACCACCAACATTAATTTTTCTTTCCAACTTATTTATTGCCATTGGTGGTTTAGAAGCAATTATAGAAAATGATATTAAAATACCTGATGATGTTTCAATCTTGGCTTTTGATAGAATTTCTTCATTCCCATGGATGAACTTTGTAAAGAGTATAACGCCAGAGTTCTCAAGTATATATCAACATCTTGATGGAATTGGCAGTAACGTTTGCACTCTTCTGTTGGATAGAATCGAATCAAATGGTAAATACAAAAAAACAAAACAGGTGATAGTAAAAACAAGCTTAATAATGACTGATTCAATTAAGTCTTTATTATAGAGAAAATTCATAAAAGGAGAAATGTATGAAAAAATTTTTAGGATTAATGTTGGTTGTAATGTGCATAGCATTACCAATTTTTGCTAATGGAGCAAATGAGGTTGCAGATGATGGTAAGACAGACATCGCTGTATTAATTAAAGCTACAGACTCTGGTTTCTGGAATAAAGTTGCTGAAGGTGCTTTAGCTTACGGCGAAGAGCATGATGATGTAAATGTTACAGTTCAAGGTCCCGCATCAGAAGCGAACATTGAAAAATCACTGTCTCTTTTAGAAAATGTATTATTAAGTGCACCAGATGCAATTGTATTAGGTTCTAATGCTGGTCAAGGAGCTTCTGTTGCAATCGCTGATGCAAAGGCTGCTGGTATTCCTGTAATTACTATAGATACAAAATTGCCTTCTACAGATGTTGTTTGTCACTTGGCAACAGATAATGTTAAAGGTGGACTTTATGCAGCAGATGCACTAGTAAAATCTTTAAAAGATAATGGCAAAGAATTAAAAGGCACAGTAGTAATAATCGCTGCAGTTGCTGGTGTTCAGACTATTATTGAAAGAGATAAGGGATTTATTGACCAGATGGCTATAATTGCTCCCAATATCAAAGTTGCAGAACCTCAGTACATTGCAAATGAAATTGCAACTGCTATGTCAACTACAGAAAATCTAATGTTAACTTATGGCGATGAATTAGTTGGAATATATGCTGATAATAACCATGGTGGTGACGGTGTTGCTCGTGCTATAGAACAAGCTGGTCAACAGGATAATATCTATGTAGTTGCTTTTGATGATGATCAAGAAGAACTTGATGCATGTAAGAACAATATTATCAAAGCTTTGATAATTCAAGATCAATTTAACATGGGTTATTCAGGTGTTGAGTACGCTATGAAAGCTATTAATGGAACACTTGATACTGATTATGTTGATACTGGTGTTGCTGTTACTTGGCCTGCAGATTTATAGGCAGATTTATCAAACATTCCTTCTCTTTAATTAGAGAAGAAGTGTTTGAACGATAAGATATAAAAGGTTTAGTTCCCTTTTAAGTTAAGTAGTGTCTTTTGAGATAATTAAATAAAATTTTTGTTTGAAGATGCAAAGAGGAGGAATCAATTTGCAAGAAGAAAATAGTTTTATCCATATGGAAAAGGTTTGTAAAGTATTCCCAGGAGTTAAAGCTCTTCAAGATGTAAGTTTATCTGTGAACAAGGGTGAAATTCTAGCGTTAGTTGGTGAAAATGGAGCAGGTAAATCCACATTAATTAAAATATTAATGGGAGTTCATCAGATGACTTCAGGAGAGATTTTTTTGGAAGGAGAAAAGGTATCTATTGAATCTCCTATAGAATCCAAGAAACTTGGTCTTGCAGCTGTTTACCAAGATGTTACAATTTTTGCTCACTTAAGTGTAGCAGAGAATTTCTTTTTAGGTAAATTGCCTAAAACAAAAATGGGTTTAGTTAATTGGAAATATATGCATGAAAAAGCAGCTAAAGCTCTAAACGAGCTTAATATTAAGGTTGATTCACATCAAATTGTTAAAAACCTTTCTATGGCTCAACAAGAAATGGTTGTTATTGCTAAAAAATATTATGAAAACAGTAAACTTATGATTTTTGATGAACCTACTGCCATGTTAACAGATACAGAAGTAGTTCAGTTATTTAGTATCATACAAAACTTGAAAAGCAAGGGAACCGCAATTATCTATATTTCTCATAGATTAGAAGAAATATTTGAAATTTGTGATCGAGTAACTGTTTTGAAAGATGGTAAAACCGTTAAGACTTTGATTGTTAAAGATACTAATCAAGAAGAACTTGTAAGCTTCATGGTTGGACGAGACATCGGAGATATGTATAGTATTGATCATTTTGCCACTGATAAAGTAGTTCTGGATGTGAAAAATCTTACTCACAATGGTGTTTATAAGGACATTAATTTCACTCTTCATAAAGGAGAAATTCTAGGCTTTTTTGGATTAATTAATTCAGGAAGGACTGAAATTATGAGAGGCCTGTTTGGAGCTGATTCTATTGATGGTGGAGATGTCTTTATTAACGGCAAAAAAGTCAATATTAAATCTCCCCAGGATGCAATTTCTCTAGGTATTGGCCTTCTGCCTGAAGACAGAAAGAATCAAGGTTTAACTCTTCACACATCTGTTGAGCATAATATTAATCTAGCTTCTTATAATAAAATTTCAAAATGTAAATGTATTAGTTTGAAGAAAGAAAAAAAGAATGCTGAAAAACAGATTAAAGATCTTAATATTAAAACCCCTAGTGTTTTGCAGAAAGTAGTTAATCTATCTGGTGGAAATCAGCAGAAAGTTGTTATTGGAAAATGGCTTTGTAAAGAAAGTGATATTTTCATTTTTGATGAACCAACAGTTGGAATTGATGTAGGCGCTAAAGCTGAGATTTATAAACTAATGGAAAATTTAGTTAAAAGAGGAAAATCAATAATAATAATTTCATCTTATCTTCCTGAGATAATGGGTATTGCTGATAGGATTGTTGTAATCCATGAAGGTGATACGAATGGATGTGTTGAAAGAAGTGATTTTAATGACGAAAAAATTATGAGGTTAACCTCAGGTTTGAAATAGAGGAAGGGATTATAAAGATGGAAAAGACAAATTTTCTAAAAAGAATAAAAGGTATGCGAGAATTTAGTATTTTGGCAATTGGAATTATTTTTATAATTCTATTGAGTATTGTAGAACCTAAATTTATTTCAGGTACAAATATTTCGAATTTAATAAGACAAACGGCCATTACAGGTGTAATTGCAATTGGAATGACATTTGTTATTATTTCAGGAGGAATAGACCTTTCAGTAGGATCTATACTTGCTTTTACAGGTGTTGCCGTTGCTGTATTTATGCAAAAGGGCTATTCAATCTTCACAGCAATTATACTTTCAGTTTTAGTTAGTGTATTGATTGGAGTTGTAATTGGAGAATTAATACATAGAGGAAAAATTCCCCCATTTATTGCTACTCTTGGTGCAATGCAAATCGTTAGAGGAATGGTAATGTTATGGTCAAAGGCTAATCAAATTCCAGTTCCAAAAAGTGTAAGCGTTTTTGCTACAGCAAAATTCTTTGGAATACCTGCTATGGCCTTTGTATGGTTTGGTATCATTATACTAGGTTTGTTAGTATCTAAATATACAGTGTTTGGAAGAAATGTTTATGCTATTGGATCTAATGTAGAAGCTGCACGACTTTCAGGAATAAATGTTGAAATTACAACTGTAGGAATATATGTATTCTGTGCTTTTTGTTCTGCCATAGCTGGATTGTTAATGGTAACTAGACTTGGAAGTGCTAATCCAACCGCTGGAGTTGGTATTGAAATGGATGCTATTGCAGCCTGTGTTGTAGGTGGTGCCTCGTTAATGGGTGCTGTTGGTTCTGTATTTGGAACTGTCATTGGAACAATTATTATTGCCATGATCAGAAATGGTGGACAATTATTAAAAATTAATTCATTCGTACTAGATATTATAGTTGGTGCTTTAATTGTAGTAGCTGTGCTAATTGATAAATTACATGAATCTAGTAAATAAATAAAAAAAAATAAAAAAGAAAAGGGAGATAAATAAATGTTATCATCATTTGAATTTAACGTACCTACCAAAATCATTTTTGGTGTAGGTGAAGTAAAAAAAGTTGGAGCAGAGGCTGCAAAATTTGGTAAAAAAGCATTATTGGTTACTTATGATGAGAGCTTTGTAAAGCAGGTTGGTTTTTATCAAAAAGTATCAGAGAGTTGCATTGAAGCTGGAGTAGAACTTCACTGTCATTTTGGAGTTAAGAGTAACCCTACAGCAGAACACGCAGTTGCAGCTATTGAATGGTGTAAAAAAGAAAAACCAGATGTTATTATTGCACTTGGTGGTGGTTCAGCTATGGATGAAGCTAAATTTATCGGTGTTGCTTCAAAGTATGCTGGTAATCCTTGGGATTTTCCATTAGGAAAAGCTGCTATTGAAGAAACAATTCCGGTTATTACTGTTGTAACAATACCAGCTACTTCTTCAGAGCTAAATGGTACTGCTGTTATTACAAATGAAACCTTAAGAAGAAAAGATGGTTTTGCTAATCCTATTATGCGTCCAAAAGTATCAATTCTTGATCCAGAATTAACTTATACTATTCCTCTAAGACAAACAGCATATTCTGCTACTGATATTATCAGTCATCTTATGGAACATTATCTAGGACATACTCTTGAATTTAGTCCTTACCAGGATCATTTTTGTGAAGGTGGAATTAGATCAATGATGGATTGTATGAACAGACTTTTAATAGATCCTAAAGATCCAGAAGCTAGAGGCTTAATGATGTGGCAAGCATCCTTTGCTTGGTGTGGTTTCTATGATTGTGGAATGGAAACTCCAAATTCAAATATTCATATTTTAGGTCATAGTCTTTCAAATTATTATGATACACCTCATGGAGCTGCTATGGGTATAACTATCTTAGCTACAATGAGATATTACCTTGATGAAAGAGCTTCAAGATATGCTAGATTTGCTAGAGAAGTATTTAATCTTACTGAAAAAGATGACATGAAAGCAGCTCAAGAAGGAATTGATAGATTAGAAGCTTGGTTTAAGAAAATTGGTGCTCCAACAACTTTTGAAGAAGCTGGAATTACTGATCCAGAAGCTGTTAATAAAATGGCTCCAGATGCTTTTAAAACAGCAATGGCTTGGGGTGAAGTTGAAAAGTATCATTACACTGAACAAATTATGAGAGATCAGTTCGAATTGTGTAAAGGCAAATAATTTGGGAGTTAAAGAATGAGTTGTTTTTTAGGTATTGATGCGGGTACAAGTGGGATTAAGGCTGTTATAGTTGATGAAAAAGGAAAAGTTCTTGGTTTTGGACTAGCTGAGTGTGAAGTATTTACACCTAGACCTAGTTGGGCTGAGGCTAATCCTGAAGACTGGTGGACTGCTTGTTGCCAAGCTGTAAAAATGGCTGTATCAAAAAGTGGGAAAGGAAAAGAAGTAAAAGGAATTGGTTTTTCTGGACAGATGCAAGGTTGTACTTTGATGGATAAAGATATGAAATCCATAAATAACTGTCTTATTTGGTTAGATCAAAGAGCCGCTTCCATAGCTGATTCATTAAACTCTCGAGTTGATGATGAGATATTAAATATTACTTCTAATTACTGCAAACCTTCTTTTTGGGCACCAAAACTTTTATGGATAAAAAAACATAATCCTAAAGATTTTGAAAAAATAAAAACAGTTTTATTCCCAAAAGATTATCTTAGATACAGAATTACAGGTGAAGTAGCTACAGATGTTTCTGATGCTTCTTTATCCTGGTTCCTCGATGCTAAAAAAAGAACTTGGTCTGATAGAATGTTTGAATTCACAGGACTTTCAAGAAGTCTAGTACCAGAAAGGGTTCTTGAAAGCTGTGATATAGCAGGATATCTAAAAAAAGATATTGCTGAGGATTGGGGATTAACTGCAGGAATACCTGTAGCAACCGGTGGTGGAGATCAAACCGCTGGAGGTGTTGGCTGTGGAATCCTTAAATCAGGAACCATTGCAACTACTCTTGGAACTTCTGGAGTAGTCTTTGGAGCTTGTGATACCCCCTTTATCGATAGTCAAAACAATGGAATGTTTAGTCAATGTCATTGTGTTCCAGGTAAGTATTCTTTCTTAGGTTGTACTTTAGCAGCTGGTGGTTCAATGAAATGGTTGAGAGATACTTTTTTCAAGGACAAGATGGAAGAATTAAAAATCAAAGGTGGAAACATCTATGAATACATAGATTCTTTAGCAAGAGAACAACCTATTGGTACCGAAGGTTTAGTCTTCTTGCCTTATATGTCTGGAAGTGGAACTCCACATACTGATGGAGATGCTAGAGGTGTGTTTTTTGGACTTTCTTATAGAAATAATTTAGGTTCTTTTAGTAGAGCCATTATGGAAGGTGTTACTTATTCCTTACGAGATACAGTTGAAATAATTAGAGAATCAAATGGAATAAAAGTCGACAAAGTTATTGCAATGGGTGGTGGCTCAAATAGTCAATTATGGAGACAAATGCAAGCAGATATTTACAATGCAACGGTAGTTACTACTAGTATTGTAGAAGGACCTGCTGCAGGAGCAGCTATAATGGGAGCTGTAGCTTCTAAGTATTTTAATAATGTTGAGGAAGCTTGTTCTTCATGGGTTCATCCAATTGAAAGCATTGATCCAATTCAAGAAAATGTAAAAATTTATAATGAATATTATCAAACCTACAAGGATTTATATCCTGCATTAGAGAAATTATATGCTTCACAAGCAGAAAAAGTAAGAAACATAGTAAAATAAAAGAGGAAAAATAATGTTAGTAACAAGTAAAGAAATGCTCTTAAAAGCTGAGAAAAATAATTATGCTGTAATACAGGCTGATTATATGGATTACGACACTGCTAAAGTATTTTGCAAAATTGCAGAAGAAAAAAAACTTCCAATCATTTTAGCTTATGCTGAAGTATTTGAAGATATTTTAAGTTTAGAAGAAGCTAGTGATATTGGAAAATATTGGGCAAATAAAGTTAATGCTCCTGTTTGTTTACATTTAGATCATGGTTTGACTGTTGAAAGTTGTAAAAAAGCCTGTGATTTAGGTTTTTCTTCAGTAATGATTGATTCAAGTGAAAAAAGTTTTGAAGAAAATGTTGCAGATACAAAGGCTGTTGTAGAATATGCCCATTCAAAAGGAATTGTAGTTGAGGCAGAAATAGGTCATGTAGGACAAACTTCTGATTCAGATGCAGATATATATACGGAAGTTGAATCAGCAAAAAGATTTGTAGAACTCACTAATGTAGATTCTTTAGCTATATCAATTGGAACTAGTCATGGAAATTATAAAGGCAAGCCAAAATTAAAATTTGAAAGATTAGTAGAATTAAAAGAAGCGCTAAATGTTCCTTTGGTTTTACATGGTGGAAGTTCTACTGGTGATGATAATCTTAATAGATGTGCTAGAGAAGGAATAAGTAAGATTAATATCTTTACAGATTTCATGAATGCTGGACTAAAAAGTTCAAAAGAAAATGAAGCAAAAGATTATTTTGAGCTTAGAAATTATGTAAATCAAGAGATTGGTAGCGTTCTTATAAATTACCTACAAGTCTTTATGACAAAAGGAGAATAGCAATGAAAAGAAAAATTAGAGCTCCCTTTTTTTGTGTTAATCCAAAATCATATTTATATGGTAATGAATCAATAGCATTAGCAATTAAAGCTGATGAACTTGCAAAGAAATATGATTTAGATATTTTTTTCACAGGGAAAGAAGTTGATTTACGTGAGATTAAGAGAAATACTAGTAATATTATTGTAACAGCTCAAAACATGGATGGTATAGAACCTGAAAGAGCAATGGGTGGTGTTTTACCTGCAGCTTTGATAGAAGCTGGAGTTGAAGCTACTTTCTTAAATCATAATGAATGTCAAAGAACCTTTAATGAACTATCTATGTCTTTGTTAAAGGCAAATAAATATGATATTCTTTCAATAGTTTGTGCTAGTACTCTCACTGATGTAAAGGCACTAGCTGCATTTGAACCAGATGTTATGATTTGTGAATTAAATGAACTAATTGGTACTGGAAAAGTTGCTGATAAAGAATACCTTATAAATTCTACAAAGCAAGTAAAAGCTATTTCAAAAAATACACTTGTATTGCAGGCAGCTGGAATTAGTACTCCAGAAGATGTTTATAATGTATTTAAATATGGTGGAGACGGTACTGGTGCTACCAGTGGTATAGTATGCCAACCAGATCCTGTGAAAGCTATGATTGCTATGATTGAAGCTGTAGCAAAAGCTAGAGAAGATTTTTTCTAGAGGTGAAAAATGAAGATATATAATAAAACAATAAGTGTTGATACAGTTGCTGGAAGAGTTTCTTATCATAATATTACTGAGCAAGTAAAGGCGTTTTTAGATGAGACTGGAGTAAAAATAGGAAATGTATTAATACAGAGTCCTCATACTACATGCTCTGTAATGTTCGAAGAATTTGTTCATGATACAGATTATAATGGAGATGAATATCTTCAAGTTGATTTAGATAGAATTTTAGATAAGATAATTCCTAGGGAATTAACTGAAAAAATGGATTATAAATATCCAGGTCCAAAACATGAAGCCTTTATGTTTGAATTAGGAAAGAAAAATCCTAGTTATCCTCCTGAACTAAGTTCAATTTTAAATGGAGATGCTCATTTAAGAGCTTCTTTTATGGGAAATAGCAAATCATTTATAATTGATGAGGGAAAGATACAAATCGGTACTGTTGGTTATATCTACTTTGTTGATTTTGACCAAAATAGAGAAAGACAGAGAACTTGTCATATTCAAATTATTGGTGAATAAAAGAATAAATTGATAGAATTTATAGATCAATATAGTAAATAATATATTGATTAGAAAAGAGTAAGGAGATAAATATGTCTGCTAAATTATTATTAGATAGTGCAAATTTAGATGAAATTAAAAAAGCACTTGATTATTATCCTATTGAAGGGGTAACTACTAATCCAAGTCTTATGGCTAAAGAAAACGTTACGGACCCTTTTAAACAATTATCTTTTTTTTGAAATATTATAGGTGATGAGAGATGTTTACATATACAAGTAGTACATAGAGATGCTGAAAATATGGTTAAACAAGCTTTAAAAATTAAAGAAGAATTCGGTGAAAATGTTTTTGTTAAGATTCCAACTACTAAGGAAGGATTAAAAGCAATGAAAGCATTAGACGGAATAGTAGATGTTACTGCTACTTTAATTTATACACCTGCACAAGGAATATTAGCTGCTTTTAGTGGTGCTAAGCATTTAGCTATTTATCATAACAGAATAGAAGCAAATTTTATGGATCCTTTAAAAACAATTGATACTTTAAATAAGTTAATTGTAGATAAAGATCTTTCTTGTGGTATTATAGCTGCATCTTTTAAGAATATTTCACAAGTAGTAGATGCTTATGCACATGGTGCTCAGTGTTGTACTCTTCCTTTCTCTGTATTAGAAAGTTCTACAAATAGTGCTCTTTTGGCAGATGCCGAAGGACAGTTTATTAAAGATTGGGAAAATTCAAATTTGCCAATTTCTTGGATATAAAAGGGTCGCACATAATTGAATTATTTCTTATATCACTTTATTGAAATAAATCTTTGAAATAAATTGAATTAAAGTTGATCTAAGTTAAATAGACCCTGTTTAGTGGATAATTAGTTAATATCTTTTTAAGATTTAACTAGTTGCTAGTATGCAGGGCCATTTTTTTTATAATAGTTGTTTTAGATTGTGAGAATATTCAAAAAGTATTTTGAATTGAAAGTTGAAATTTAGAATGTAAGGGAGATAAATACTTAAAATGATTGTAATGATTGGTGAAACATTAATGGATCTTAAAGAGGGATGTGCATATCCTGGTGGCAGTACTTTAAATACTGCAATAGCAACTGCACGACTTGGAAGTGAAGTATTTTATTTTGGAAAAATTTCAGGTGATAAATATGGAAAACAGATTATTGAATATTTTGAAAATAATAATGTTTCAATTGAATCAAACCTTTGCAATGCTAAAGAAAAGACAATAATAGCCAATGCTACAGTTAGTGGAGGTAAAGTTTCCTATACCTTTGATTGGGAAAATTCTGCTACTTATAGTCTCACTAGAGTTGATTTAGATAATTATTTCTTCAAAAATAAAGATGTGTGTTGTGTTGAAATTGGCTCAATTTCTTTAATGTTAGATCCTCTTGGTCAAATTATAGAAGACTTTGTTTTAAGCTTAGATTCAAAAATCAAAGTAGTCATTGATCCAAACGTAAGAAATGGCTTTGGTGTTAACCTGGAAACCTATAAAAATAGATTACTAAGATTAGTTAAAAGATGTCATCTTATTAAATTAAGTGATGAAGATTTACTGTTGTTATTTCCTGATAAGGCCCAAGAAGAATCAATTCAACAGTTTTTTGATTTAGGTCTTAAGAATTTGATTATCACTTCAGGTAAAAAAGGAAGTGATTGGTATATTAATAAAAACACATACTATCATCAGTCTTCAATAAATGCCGAAATTGTAGATACAATAGGTTGTGGGGACACTTTTACGGGAGCCGTAATCAACGCTCTAGAAGGAATCGGATACTTTAATCCAAGTGAAGAGAATATGGAATTGGCCCCTCAAGTAATTAAAGAAATATTACAATATGCAACCAAAGCTGCTACTGAGAATATGAAAAAATCAGGTTGCAATCCACCCACAGGAAAAGAACTAAAAGACATACTATAAAATAAGTAAAGAATGTACAAAATAATCAACCTTTGTCTTGTCTTGTTTTTAGGAACTTTGGCTAAATTATATTTTTATTGGTAACTAAATTTGGGTTTAACTGCTAGTTTTTTTGATCAACAACTCATCCTATAAAAATAATAAGATATTCTGGTAGTAAACATGATATAACTTTCTAAGCATTAAATTATTCCTATTTTAGAGTGTTGTGCTCAAATGTGTTATGAGTGATCTGTATTCACTGGTGTTTAATGGCCGATTCAATTGAAAGCAGAATATCTCATAAACTTTTGTAGAATGACTTTGTAATGATGCTATTAGATTACCAATCTTTTATATTAAAGTTAGCCTAAGGAACGGTTAATAAATAAACTATGCAAAAGCCCGTAATAATGATATATAGTAATTATATTCCTTTAAAATTATTTTTACTAATATCTTGCCATTCAAGCTCTTATTCGTATACTTTTATACACTTTTATAATAATTATAATAATTATAATTAATACTGTAGCAGTTTAATATATACAATAATGTATAAG
>CAYWGU010000077.1:0-12381 GCA_964457975.1 uncultured Spirochaetaceae bacterium
TGATAAACCTCAAAAATTTGCCAATTTATCTAATCCTGTAAACAATATCCACTTAAAACCATTAGTCTAAATAGTTATATTATAATTACTCCTATCAGGTAAATTCCGTCAATAAAGGTCTTTTTCCAGATTTAGAATATTTTGCACAAAAAAATAGGCACTTGTAAAAAGTGCCCTTGCTGAAATTAGAATCTATCTTTCTCTGTAAATGATACGACCTTTTGTTAAGTCGTAAGGAGATAGTGCACAACGAACTGTGTCGCCTGGTACGATTCTAATATAGTGCTTACGCATCTTTCCTGAAAGATGTGCTAGGATAACATGATTGTTCTGCAATTCTACGCGGAACATTGTGTTTGGAAGAGCCTCTTTTACAAGACCTTCTACTTCGATTGCTTCTTCTTTGGCCACATAGCCCTCCATAAATTATAAGAAACTGTTTTACAGTTAAATTAAATTAACCGAATAACTATTTGTTTTCTTTAACATGTACATTTACGTACCTTATATAATATAGTGCTATTTTCAATAAATTTCAATAATACAGTGCTATCAGTTTAAATAATTCTTTAAGTACCATGAAAAAGGGCCTTTTATTGACCCTTTTGAGTATTTATCTAATTATTTTTAATTAAATTTTGCTAAATGTTGTTATATATCCTTGGATAAAGATAAATAATACAATGAAAGGAAGAATATATGAAACATATAATCTTGTCCATTTTGGGAATTTAGGACCTTCACCTTCATCAGCTTCCTTGGTGAAATTTTTAAAACCCCAACCATAACGCTCTGTACAACAGAACAATAAGAAAATCATGGAGCCCATAGGAAGAAGAGTGGTACTTACAAAGAAATCTTCTAAATCAAGTACACCTGTTCCAGCTCCTAGAGGTTGGAAGTCCGACCATACGTTGAATCCAAGTATACATGGAAGTGATAATAGGATAATTAAGAAAAAGTTCATTATGCAAGCTTTCTTTCTTGAAAAGTTCCATACATCCATCCAATAACTAATGATATTTTCAAATACTGCAATTAATGTTGAAAGAGCAGCAAAACTCATGAATATGAAGAACAATGATCCCCAAAGTCTGCCACCATTCATTTGATTGAAAATGTTTGGAAGGGTTACGAATATAAGAGATGGACCTGCATCTGGTTGGATATCGAATGCAAAACATGCAGGAAATATAATAAGACCACTTACAATGGCTACAAAGGTATCAAGTCCAATGACTCTTAAGGATTCACCAGTTAGAGAATGTTTTTTATCAATGTAGGATCCAAATACTGCCATCGCTCCAATACCCAAGCTTAATGTAAAGAAAGCCTGTCCCATTGCCGCAAAAATAACAGTATCAACACCAAGTTTTGTCATACCTGCAAAATCAGGTTTTAGATAGAATTCTAAACCTTCAGCTGCACCATCCAAGAAACATGAATTTATTGCTAATATTACCATCAGTGCAATCAGTGCACTCATCATTATTTTAGTTATTTTTTCAACACCATTTTCAAGACCCCTTCCTACAACCAACATTCCAAGTGCAACTGCAAGAATCATCCAAAAAATCATAGGTCCTGGAGAAGAGAGTATATTTCCAAAATGACCACCAACTTGTTCTGGTGTTAACCCTGAAAGATCACCTTTTGCTGTTGAAAAAATATATGAAATCAACCAACCAGTAACTGTTGTATAGAACATCATTAAAAGGTAGTTGCCAATAATTGCAATATGACCATACCAATGCCATTTTGTACCCTTAGGTTCTAATGCCTTTAAAGCTCCACCAATATTTTTCTTGCTGGCTCTACCAATAGCAAATTCCATTACCATAATAGGAGCTCCCAATGCAACAAGGAATACTAAATAGATTACAACAAATGCGCCACCACCATATATTCCTGTAATGTATGGAAAACGCCACACGTTTCCAAGTCCAATTGCACAACCGGCTGACAGTAGGATGAATCCTAATCTAGACCCTAATTTCTCTCTTTCTTTTTCCATTTTTTTGAAGCTCCTTTTTGAATGTTAGCTTTAATAATAATAGATTCCAATACTTTAAATTGTTTGTTATTAGAATCTTGTAATCCCTTTTCGCGATTAAAATGGGAATATTGCAAAAGTTTTCTTTTATAAACCCGATGCTGAAATAGCTTTATCTGCATAGATGAAAAAACAATTATTTTTAGTTATTAGAGAAAAGATTTTATGTTTGTTTGTTACATAAATATTTAAAATAGAAAACTAAAAATATATGATTTTTTAAAGATGCTTGCCATCTTTTCTGCTAGTTAAAAGCAATCCCTAATGAACAAGTATGTAAGAATGCAATCCTTAAAATTCATTCATTAATGCTTATTCTTTACTTTGTAAATATACTCCAATAGCCCTGAACAAATACTATTAAAATGACAATAGGAAGGATGTATGTTACATATACTCTAAGCCATTGTGGGAATTTGATTCCTTTACCTGCATCCGCTTCAGCGATGAAGTTCTTAAAACCCCAACCATTTTTTCGTGTGCAGAATAATACAAATACAACAGAACCCAATGGCATGATTGTATTGGAGATTAAGAAATCTTCTAAATCAAGAATACCTGTTCCCGGTCCTAGTGGTTGTATACCCGATAAAACATTGAAGCCTAGAATACATGGAAGAGACAATATAATAAGAGCAATGGCATTTAAAAATGCTGCCTTTCTTCTGGAAACTCCATGCAAATCAATCCAATAACTTATTATGTTTTCAAATACTGCAATCAATGTGGACATTGCTGCAAAGCCCATGAATACAAAGAATAGAACTCCCCAGAATCTTCCAAGTGGCATTTGATTGAAAATGGTAGGAAGAGTGATAAATAGAAGAGATGGACCTGCTTGTGGGTCAACTCCATAGGAATAACATGCAGGGAATATTATAAGACCACTCATGATTGCAACAAATGTATCAAGCAAGATAACATTAATTGATTCACCTGTTAAGGATTGTTCCTTACCAATGTAGCTACCAAATATAGCCATACCACCCATACCAACAGATAGAGTAAAGAAGGCCTGACCCATTGCTGCGAATATTACTTCAGAGGTGGAATAACTTGTAAGCCGTCCAAAATCAGGTTTCAAATAGAAAGATAATCCTTCTTTTGCACCTGGCAATGTTAGTGCTTTTATAGCGAGAGCAACCATCAATATCAAAAGGCACATCATGATGAACTTTGTAATTTTTTCAACGCCCTTTTCAAGGCCCATTGCGCAAACACCAAAACCTAATATAATAGCCGATGCCATCCATATTGTCATGTTAATTGGATGAGTTAGTGTTTCACCAAAATAGGATGCAACACCAGATGAATCAAGTCCTGCAAGATTTCCTGAACCGACATGGAATATGTAAGAAAGAATCCATCCTGCGATGGTTGTATAAAACATCATTAATAGATAGTTACCAATTATAGCAATCTTACCATAGTGATGCCAATGAGTACCTTTTTTTTCAAGTTTTCGCATGCTTTTTTCTAAATTGTTTTTACCACCACGACCTATTGAAAACTCCATTACCATTACAGGTAATCCCAGTAATAAAAGGAAAACTAAATAGATAAGAACGAATGCGCCGCCGCCATATTTACCTGTAATAAATGGAAATCTCCATACATTACCCAACCCGATAGCACATCCTGCACTGAGGAAAATAAATCCTAATCTACTGCTAAGTGATTCTCTCGCCATTTTTCACCTGCTCCTATTTAATTTTTTGACACCGAGCCTATTCTATAAGGTAAAAGTGTTGGGTGCAAGTGAAATAAATATTTAATAGTACAAAATGAGTTGAAATAAAAAAAAGTTAATATTAAGCAATGTCTCAAATTATATAAAGTTGCCAAAAAGTAATATATTGTTAAAATGGTTGTTATTTTTTTCTTATATTATTTTTTTGTAATAAAAATATTTCTTTTATACTAAATTGAATTTATTACGGTATATATCAATAAAATTGATAAATATATTATTTATACTCAACTTTAGTATATTCATCAATTGTAACTATAGAATATTAATTGCTATAATATTATTTATAAAGAAAATTAATTTGATATTTTAGTATTTTGGTTGACAGTTTTGTTAGAACTTATAAAAATGTAGCCACAAGGTTTATTAGGAGGTCCACAATGGCCAATGTATTAGCAGAATACCTTTCAGAAAATAAAGGTAAAGAATTGGATGCAAGTATGGTTGCATATGTAGCATCGTTGGAGAAAGTAGCAGAAGTTTCTCCTCTTATAGCATCACGAATTGTTAACGAATTAACAGATCAAAGATCATATCTTAAGTTAATTGCAAGTGAAAACTTTTCAAGCGAAGCAACTCAATTGGCAATGGGGAATTTATTAACAGATAAATATAGTGAGGGCTTTCCTTATCATCGGTTTTATGCCGGATGTGATAATGTAGATGCAATCGAAGCTAAGGCCTGCAGTCAAGCATGTGAGCTTTTTGATGCAGATCATGCATATGTTCAACCACACAGTGGTGCAGATGCAAACCTTTGTGCTTACTGGGCTATTTTAAATAAAGAAATTCAAGTTCCCGAATTAGAAAAGATTGGAATTACCAATCCTTCTAAATTAAGTCGTGAAGATTGGGACAAGGTAAGAGCTGCTTGTGGTAATCAACGTTTATTGGGTATGGATTATTACAGTGGTGGTCATTTAACTCATGGATACAGACAAAATGTATCAGCTCAAATGTTTGATGCATACGGTTATACAGTTGATAAAGAAACAGGTCTTCTTGATTATGATGTAATTGAAAAACAAGCAATGGAAATCAAACCATTAATTTTGCTTGCAGGTTATAGTGCATATCCAAGAAAGGTTGATTTCAAGAGAATGAGAGAGATTGCAAAGAAATGTGGTGCAGTATTCATGGTTGATATGGCTCACTTTGCAGGTCTTGTAGCTGGTAAGGTTCTTAAGGAAGAATTTAATCCTGTATTATGGGCAGATGTAGTTACAACTACCACTCATAAAACATTAAGAGGCCCACGTGGTGGTATGATTCTTTGTACTGAAGAATTTGCAGAATATGTTGATAAAGGTTGCCCTTTGGTAATTGGTGGTCCACTACCTCATGTTATGGCAGCTAAAGCTATCGCATTAATTGAAGCTTCACAAAAGGACTTCCAATCATATGCTGCACGAATTGTTGAAAATTCTGATGCAATGGCAAAGGAATTCATAAAGAGAGGCGTAACAGTTGCAACAGGTGGTACAGAAAATCATTTGATGTTGCTGGATGTAGCAGCTTCATTTAACTTGAATGGACGTCAGGCCGAGCATGTATTAAGAAAAAGTGGTGTAACCCTTAATCGTAATGCATTACCTTTTGATGCAAATGGACCTTGGTATACAAGTGGATTAAGAATTGGAACACCTGCTGTATCAACTCTTGGTATGGGTGTAGAGCAGATGGTAGAAATTGCTGATATTATTTCCACAGTTTTGAAGAATTCAAAACCTGCTACAATTACAAAAGGTAAGAATTCTGGAAAACCTTCAAAAGCACGTGCTGTATGTGATGTTGAGGTTCAAAAAGATGCAAAGAAAAGAATCAAAGCATTGCTTGATGAATTCTTATTATATCCAACACTTGATTTAGATTTCTTGCAAAAGCATTTTCCATTAGAAGAAAATAAATAGTAATCAAATCTATATTTATTTCCATAAAATAAAGGCATTCTTGTAACAACAAAGTTATAAAGAATGCCTTATTAATTATCTGCAAGTATAGATTTAAATGCAGAGGAATGTTTAATTATTTTGCAGTTGCTTTTAGTGTCTCAATTTCTTCAATGGTTGGAAGAGATTTTATAACACCTTTTCTACTTGCAACAATGCTTGCTGCAGCATTTGCAAATAACAATGTTTCCTTCAAGTTGTTTTCATTAAGATTGTTGAAACCAAAACTAATGACACAGTTCATTGCACTTCCCATGAAGCTGTCCCCTGCACCTGTTGTATCCACACAAGGAACTTCTAGGAAGGTTGGAACTGTTATTTTTATATTCTTGTAATAAGCACTAGATCCATCTTTACCAAGGGTTAAGAATATTAACCCAATTGTAGGATATTCGTTTCTAAAGGATTTTATTGCATCATCGAAATTATCAATACCGGTAAACCATTGTAACTCGTTATCTGCAATCTTCAAAACATTGCATACTTTAAAGCCTTCAATAAAGGCTTTTCTTGCCTTACCTAAATCATCCCAAAGGTTTTTTCTTAAGTTAGGATCAAATGAGATCAGAAGCTTTTTATCTTGAGCAATCTTGATTGCTTTCATTGTAGCTGCTTTGCAGGTTTCATTGGTCATTGAAAGGGTACCAAAATGAAATACATCTTTATTATCAAATAGGCTTTCTTTGATGTCTTCTTCATTTATGTAAGCATCAGCTTCTCTATAGAAGGTAAAGCTTCTATCCCCATGACTGTCATGATGAACAAATGCAAGTGTGGTATGATAATCATCACTTTTTATAAGACCTTCTGTATTAAGACCTGCACAAATAAGAGTTTCTTCTAATTGCTTACCAAAAGCATCGTTACCAACCTTACCAATGAAGGATGAACTATTTCCAAGCTTGTTGGTCATTGCCAAAAAGTTACCTGGTGCTCCTCCTGGGTTTGCTTCATATAGGGTGTTTTGATTCTCACTTTCACCATATTGGATAAAATCAATTAATAATTCACCAAGTGCTACAAATTGTGCCATAAATATTTCTCCTGTCTTATTTGTTTTTACACATAAATTCTTATAATTTAAAAGTAGTATATCATGAATCATAAATTATTCAATCGATTAAATGAAAACATGGAAATAAATGTAATTTAACTATTGTGTTTAATATTTTACTTGATTTATGTTAATTAGTTAAATTGTAAATTCGAAATATTAATAGGGAAAGGTACCATTGGCCACTAAAAAGCTTGTAGGGGTTTTATTTGAATTTTATAAGATTTGAAATCAAAATCCTTATTTTTTAAATCATCAAGATTTAATAGTTTCCTGCAAAGGTAGGGATCTTATTATAGTTTTGCTTTTTTGCAATATATTAAGGAAACCTTCTGCAGAAAACATAATTTAAAATATATATATATAGCCTATCAAGCCACAGTATGGTGATTAGTTCATGTTAAAAGCTAAGTTGTATCTTTGAATAAATCATATCATTATTATCAAATTGTCCAAAGGTTCCAGTATCTCCGAAAAATAGATTTGCACCGAAGAGTAAATTAATATTATCGGAAAGGTCGTAGGTTACCTTTGGTTTGATTAGTGCATTTAATTCGTCAAATTCAAGATAGGTGAAAAATTCAAATAGAAGTTTATTTTCCAAAAATTCTTTGTTTGCCATGAATGTTACTGTGGTATTCCACTGATCTGTAAATGTGTTGTCTACATAATCTAAATACACCTTTTGAATGAACTGTGCGCTAAGATTCCATCCATTAATTTTATAGTCGATTCCTACCATATAATGAAGATAATCCATCTCAAGAGTTGGGGAGAACTGTTTATCAATATACCAAGCTCCTTCACTGCGGATGATAAAATCGCCAACACTAGAGCTAAGACTTCCTCCTACAATTCCAGTTCGGTAGTGCGTGAAAGTACCAACTCCTTTTGCTGCTGGCTCATCATCCCACATATATCCACCCATTAGTTCAAAATCAATATCAGAGGTATACTTTGAGTATCTTCCAAATACCTCGCTATTCTCTAAGGAGGTTGCAATATCAGAATCAGTGTTGCCAAAAGGAACGGATTTAGCATTCCAGATGGATTCTGCTGCTGGTAGAGAGTTAGGTGTAAATACTGGAATCCAGATAAGCTCGTACGTTGCATCTCCTGCATAGTAGTCTGCTTTTAATGCTGTTACTCCCAATCTGATTTCATTGAAATCAGGAATAAGAAAATTCTCTAGGTTTTTTGGTGATACTACATCTGTGATGAATACTCCGTCTGCTTTACCCCAGATAATCTGCTGACGTCCAATACGTAAATCAGCATCATCAAGATAGAGATCAATATAAGCTTCTCTTAGGTCTATCGTGAGTTCGTTATCAAGGTCATAATTCATATAAGGATTTATGAGTACAGCAGAGTTATCGCCATAGTATTCTATGGATAGATCAAATGTATCTTGCATAACGGCATACTCGAAATCTTGAGTGGGCAAAACTCCAATATAATTTCGTACACTTCCGTAAAAAGAAAGGTCGGTAGCAGCTACGTTGGAGAGTACCAACAGTAGCATAGTTAAACTTAAGGCGGTTATTTTTTTTATCTTATTCATCTTATTCCTCTTTCCATTGTTCTTGTTGTGAAAATTGAGTCTTGTATTCCTGAATCAAGAACGGAGTTTTCTAAATTAATTAGAGTCTTATGCTCCTTCTGTATGTTGTACATTTCAGAACCTGTAATCAGATAGTATCCATCAATTAGTTCAAATTTAGAAACTGTGAGAGTCTTTAGAAGATCTGCATCTTCATCATAGAATTCTTTTTTCATTCCTATCCAATATTCATCTGATATCCAAGTGATTGTTTTAGAATACATATAATCAGCATCGATTGGGGTGCTTTCTACTTTTATACAGTGGACTCCATTAATATTCTCTTCTCCTATTATTGTGTGAGTATCTTCAGAGGGAAGTCTTTCACCCATATCATCATAGGTAAAATCAGATCCCATGAAGTAATCACTGCTGCTTCCACTGGAGATACGTTTGACCTTCTTTAGTGCAGGAAGATAAATCCATTGATTATCATCTTCGTTGTCTTCGTTGCTGAAAGTCATGAAGGATGTACCTCTTACATCGGCTGGTGTGGTGAAGAACATGATTTTCTTTGTTTCATTTCCTTCTTCTTTTATATGCTGTTCTATGGTTCTGACTCTTTGATCTCCACGTGAGTTTTCGAGAGTCATAATTAGCTCTCCCTGTTGGTCTTCTGGGGTTGGTCTGTTATAAACATTCTCAATTACTTGCTGTGCACTGTAGTTTGTTTGTGCAAAAAGTCCAGCTGGTATAGAAAATAGCACCATTAAAAAAATGGATACTTTATTTTTGGTCGTTCTTTTCATTTGAATTCTCCTTTGGAATAAATATTTTTGATTTAACTAGAAGCAGTGCCATGACTGTCAATGTTCCTAGAAAGCTTGTAAACATGTTTAGTGATACTAGAGCACCCAGTGCTCTATTTGGAGGGAATACCGAGAATAGCAGTACCATGAATCCTGAAATTACAACAATTGCATTAAAGAGTATTGCTCTTCCTGAATGATTAATTGTCAGCTCAAGTGCAGTCTCTGAATTACCGGTTTCCTCTGCATAAATTTTGTATCTTTCAATAAAGTGAATTGCATAATCGATGCCAATTCCAATCGCTATGCTGGTAAGTAGTGCGGTTGTTGTACTTAATGGAATTTTAAGAATTCCCATAATACCAAAACTTATGCAAACTGTTACGATACTAGGTATTGCTCCAATCAATCCTATGGTGAATTTTTTAAACATCAATGCTAGAAGCAAAATTACCATGATGAGTGAAATTAGAATGCTCCATATTTGTCCCTCAAGAATTAAATCTGAGAATACAAGTGCACGGTAACCGGAGCCTGCATAATTCATATGAATTCCAAGCTCTGCAAATTCTGTTTCATAATTTTCTATAATCGCCATAGCCGATTTAATTGCAACAGAACTATCGCTTTTTAGCTGGAAGGTCATATTAGCTTTCTTATAGGTATAATCTACTACCTGCAATAGGTTATCAGGATCACCGGACATCTCATAAAGTAGTAAATATTGAGCTATCAACTCCTGAGAATCTGGTATTACATTATATTGGGTATCATCTGCGTGCATTACCATATGCATTCGTTTGAGGTAGTCAGTAAGAGAGAAGGAATTTCCAACGACATCAAGCGAGGAGTCAACATCTCCTTGGAGAGTATCCATAAGCTTTAGTACTTCAGGATTTTTGAAGGTATCTTCTGAATCTGCATCGAAGATAACATTCATTGTCGAAGTACCGCCGAAGTTGCTATTTATAAAATTGTCTGCAATGGTTATCTCACTATCGTTTTCAAACTGTGAAAGAAAACTTGAGTCAATCCATACCTTGGATGTTCCCCACAGAGATCCGGCTATAATAATTACAGTTAATATAATTGTAAAGGAAGTATGACTAAGCAGCCAGAAAGAGAATTTTTTACTAAACGATTCTTTTTGAGTTTCTGCTGTTATTTTTTTAGATTTCTTCCATTTAGGTAATCCGAAAAGCATAAGCCCTGCTGGAATTAGAATGAGAGATAAACTCATAGCTACCATAACACCAAAGGCAGTGAAAATACCAAAATATTTGATTGGGTAAACTTGTGATGTTAGCAATGAGATGAACCCTATTGAGGTTGTAATTGAGGTCATTACAACAGGTTTCCATATTCCTTTTATCATTTCCTGTACAGCTGTTTTTTTATCAGCTTCAGGATTTTTTTCTTTAAAATGTTTTAAATGATTGAATAGATGTATACCATCTGCAACACCAATTGCAATAAGCATAACAGGTAGCATCGTTGATACTGCATATATGGGTATGCTTAGTGCTGACATCAAGCCAAATGACCAAAGAACACTGAACAAAACTACCAGAAGTGTAAGTATTGTTGCTAGAGCGCTTTGTAGTAGTAGAAATAGTACCACAACAATTACTAAAACAACGATTGGAATCATCTTTGCCATATCTGCCGGTGCTAGCGCTGCAAGAGATCCTTCAACAACAGGTCTTCCTGCAACATAGAGATTTTCAGGTCCTTCATAGGAATCTACAAGGTTTAAAATCTGATGGTAGAATTCTTGTGAGAAGGAGTCATCTTCTATGGTGGCAATAATGATTGTAACCGTTTCATCAGCTGATACTATTCTCTCATATACCATATCATTGGATTTGACATGATCTCTTAACTCCTGAAGTCCCTTTTCAGTTGTCGGTACTTTATTGTAGAAAGGTTCAACTTCCAGTCCAAAATCTGAACCAGTAATATTGTCGGCAGTGTAGAGTGAGGTAACATCGGTTTTATCGATTTGCTTCATTCCTTGTAATTCTTTGGTAATTTGTTTGACTTTCGTTAAAGTTTCAACTTGATAGATTCCATCAGGATTTTCAATTGCAATTATAATTCCATCATTTATAGAGAACCATTCCTCTGCTTGAGTACTGTATACAAAGGCCGGATGGCTCTGTGGCATATACTTATCTAGATTTGTTTCAATATAGGTATTTGTCTTAAGCGGAATCAAAAAAGCTATTGAAATTAGTAAAATGCTTCCCACGACTATAGCAGGATGTTTGAGAAACTTTGAAAGAAATCGATACATAAAAACTCCTTATATTTTATGTTAGTGATTAATCACTAACTTTGTTGTGCAAAAAAAATGTTCTATTTAACAAGAAGGGTTCTAATAGCTGCCCAAGTTTCTTGTACTTCTTCTGTAAGGTCATAACTAAAACCTGATAATTTCCAGGTAGATATTTCAAGACGTAATGTTCCTATAATCATTAGAGTTAATTTCTTTGCAGAAACATCATCTCTGATTTCACCCTTTTTTTGAATTTCATCCATAACTATGAGTGTAAGTCTATTTCTCTCTTTTGTAATATTAAGTATCTTATCTGAAAGAGTTTTACTATTTTGGAAAATTTCCTCAGAAAAAATAATGGAGGATATTTCTGGGTTTTCATTGAAAAATTTAGAATTTTGTACAAACATTTTTTCTATTAAAGAGAGGGAAGGTTTGTTTTCTTCGATTTCTTTTTTGAATTTTTTGTTTGTTTCTTCAATCATCAGTAACATTGCGATAAAAATATCCCTTTTACTTGAAAAGTGTCGATAGATTGCAGGCTCTGTAACTCCTAGTTGAGCAGCTAGAGCTTTCATGGTGAAATGTTGAACTCCACCAATTGAAATTAGTTTTATTGATGCTTTTACAATTTCATTTTGTCTTTTTGTTAAACTTTCCATTCTAATTTCTCCCTATGTTAGTGAACACTAATGTAAGTGCAACCAATTAAAAAGTCAACTAAATAAAAAGTTTATTATGCAATAATTTTTCAGATCTATTGAAAACAGCTTATAATAACTTTCTTTAAATTTGTATCTGATACGATTATTCAATTAGTAATAGCGAGCTAATATGAACAAAATACCTTGTTTTATATTATTCAGTCGGTGGATCTTTTTTTGCAACACTCTTTGAAAATTTAAAGGTAGATGATTTTTAGTAAATAAAAATTACCAATAAAAT
>CAYWGU010000078.1:0-12345 GCA_964457975.1 uncultured Spirochaetaceae bacterium
ACCTTTACGAGCACCATTTGTTGAAATAAAGAACTCAATAATTGAAAGACCTTCTTTAAAGTTTGACTTAATTGGAAATTCAATAACATCACCGGTAGGTTTTGCCATCAATCCACGCATACCACCAAGCTGTCTGATCTGAGTCTTACTACCACGGGCACCAGAGTCAGCCATTAAGTACAAGGAGTTGAATCCATGTTGATCTTTCTTTAACTCACTCATTAGCTCATCAGCTAACTTATCGTTAGCATCAGTCCATACCTCAATAACACGGTTATAACGTTCATTCTGAGTAATACTACCACTATCATATTGAGCTTTAATCTCAGCATGCTTAGCATTTGCCTCAGCCATGATTCCGGCCTTACCATCAGGGATAATCATATCAGATAAACCAATTGTAGCACCAAAGAGTGTAGCAAATTTAAATCCGATGTCTTTAATAGCATCTAAGAGTTTTACTGCAACAGAGTTCTTTCGCTCTTTAATTGTAAGTCCAATAAGTTTCTTAAGTTCTTTATCACCCAAACAAGCGTTTTGGAAAGGTATACCTTCTGGAAGAACAGAGTTGAATATTACTCTACCAGGGGTAGTTATCATCCTCTCCCCATTCGGAAGTTTATATCTTATCAATGCATTATAGGATAAGGAACCACTATCAATAGATAATTCTAATTCCGAAATATTATCATAGAAGTGATTTTCACCCTTAGCACCAGGCATTTCTCTAGTTAAATAGTTAACACCAAGAACCATATCCTGAGATGGGAAAGCGATAGGCTTACCATTTGCAGGATCCAGTAGGTTTGTAGCACTAAGCATCAATGTCCAACATTCTATTTGGGCAGCTGAAGTTAGTGGAATATGAATAGCCATCTGATCACCATCAAAGTCAGCATTAAATGCATGACATACAAGAGGGTGCAACTTAATAGCCTTACCATCAACCAATACAGGCTCGAAAGCTTGAATACCAAGTCTATGCAGAGTTGGAGCACGGTTCAACATAACAGGATGTTCTCGTACAACGTCATCTAAGATTGACCATACTTCATCTGTTTCTTGTTCTACCAAGCTCTTTGCTTTTTTAATATTATATACAACACCTTTTTGTACAAGTTTCTTCATGATGAAAGGCTTGAATAATTCAAGAGCCATCTTTGAAGGAACACCACACTGATGCATACGTAGTTCAGGACCAACAACAATAACCGAACGACCACTATAGTCAACACGTTTACCAAGAAGGTTCTGTCTGAATCTACCATTTTTACCCTTAAGCATATCAGAAAGAGATTTAAGAGCTCTATTATTTGCACCTCTAACAACTCTTTTTCTTTTAGAGTTATCGAATAGAGCATCAACAGCTTCTTGTAACATTCTCTTTTCATTTCTAACAATGATATCAGGAGCATGTAATTGTATAAGTCTAGATAAACGGTTATTACGGTTGATCAAACGACGATAAAGGTCATTCAAATCGGAAGTCGCAAAACGACCACCATCCAACTGTACCATCGGACGCAAATCCGGTGGAATTACAGGGATAATAGTAAGAATCATCCATTCTGGTTTATTTACAGAGTTTCTGAAGCTTTCACAAACTTCAATTCTTTTATATAGGTGCTTATCTGTCTTGCCCTCTTTAGCTCTCATTTCCTCACGAAGTTCATAAGATAACTTCTCAAGATCAATGTTAATTAAAAGTTCACGAATAGCTTCTGCGCCCATTCCGGCTTTAAAGCCTTCACCATATTGTTCTTGTGCTTCGTAGAATTCTTCTTCACTTAAAATTTGTTTCTCTTTAAGTTCAGTATCTCCAGCGCTAATAACAATATATTTCTCATAGTACAATACACTTTGAAGAGAAGAGCGTGAAATATCTAGTAATAAACTCATTCTTGATGGAACTGAGCGATAATACCAAATATGGGAAACAGGAGACGCCAATGTAATGTGGCCCATTCTTTCACGACGAACCTTTACATTGGTTACTTCAACACCACAGCGATCACAAACAACACCCTTATAACGGATGGATTTGAATTTACCACAGTAACATTCCCATTCCTTAGTTGTACCAAAGATTTTTTCACAGAACAATCCGTCTCTTTCAGGACGTAATGTACGGTAGTTGATAGTCTCAGGTTTCTTAACTTCACCATAAGACCACGCTTTAATTTGTTCAGGTGAGGCTAATTTTATAGTTATACTATCGAAGTCTTGAATTTCTTTCATATCCGTTTTACTCCTGCTTAGTTAAGAGGTTGCTTCTCTTTCTTAGCTATTAATTCTTCATCCCTTTCGGTTAGAGGAACTTGTCTACCTTTATTGTCGTAGACGGACATATCCAATGCAAGACCACGTATCTCTTGTACAAGTACGTTGAATGCTTCAGGCATACCAGCAGCTGTTGAAGGTTCACCCTTAACAATGCTTTCATAAATCTTTACACGACCTATCATATCATCACTCTTGATGGTTAACATTTCCTGTAGAGTATTGGCTGCACCATAAGCTTCAAGTGCCCACACTTCCATTTCTCCAAGTCTCTGACCACCAAATTGTGCTTTACCACCCAATGGTTGTTGTGTAACAAGAGAATAAGGACCAGTAGCACGTGCATGCATCTTATCATCAACAAGGTGATGGAGTTTCAAGTAGTATATATAACCACAGAATACTGGGTTAACAAAAGGAACACCTGTTCTACCATCATACAATGTCTGCTTGCTGTTTCTAGGTAATCCTGCTTCTTCCATCTTATCTTCAATTTGATCCATTGAAGCACTCTGGAAAACAGGTGATGAATACCATTCATCAAGTGCAACTGCAGCCCAACCAAGTTGTGTTTCCATTAACTGACCAATGTTCATACGAGATGGAACACCAAGTGGGTTAAGACAAACATCTAATGCTGTACCGTCATCCATGTAAGGCATATCTTCTTCAGGAAGGATTCTTGAAACAACACCCTTATTACCGTGACGACCAGCCATCTTATCACCTTGACGTAGCTTTCTTTTTGTTGCAACAAGAACCTTTACAGATTCCTCTACACCAGCAGGAAGTTCGTCGCCGTTCTCTTTTGTAAGACGTTGAACATCAATAACAGTACCCGATGTACCATGAGGTACTTTAAGGGATGAATCTCTTACTTCTTTTGCTTTCTCACCAAAGATTGAGTTAAGAAGTTTGAATTCAGGTGTTGTATCACCTTCGCTTTTAGGTGTTACCTTACCAACAAGAATTGCTCCAGGTTTTACAAATGTACCAATTCTTACGACACCATCTTCATCAAGTTGTTCCAGCATTTTTTCACTGGTATTAGGGATATCATCGGTTAACTTTTCAGGTCCCAATTTTGTTTCTCTAACATCAATTGAATACTCTTTAATATGTATCGATGTAAAGATATCTTCCCTAACTACTTTTTCACTGATTAAAACAGCATCTTCATAGTTGTAACCATTCCAAGGAACGAATCCTACAAGAATATTACGACCTAAAGCTAATTGACCTTGTTGAGTTGCAGGACCGTCAGCTAAAACCTCACCGGCTTCTACTCTCTGTCCTATTTCAACGATAGGTTTTTGGTTCAAACAAGTATCTTGGTTGGTTCTTGAAAACTTTGACATATCATAGCTATCAACAACACCATCAATTTCTACTTCATCTGGTTTGATTATAATGTGTGCTGATGAAACATATTCAATAACACCCGCTCTTCTAGCTTTAACCAATACACCAGAATCGTAAGCAGTCTTTCCTTCCATACCAGTACCAACACGAGGAGTTTCAGGGAATACTAGAGGTACAGCCTGTCTCTGCATATTTGATCCCATAAGAGCACGGTTGGCATCATCGTGTTCAAGGAAAGGAATTAATGAAGCCGCAACAGATATAACCTGCTTTGGACTAACATCCATGAATGAAATTTCCTTAGCAGGTCGAGTACCATAATCGCCACTCTTTCTTACAGGAATTTCTTTTTCTTGGAAGTTACCATCTTTATCTATTTTTGCAGATGCCTGAGCAATGAAGTATTTTTCTTCATCGTTTGCATCTAAGAATTTATAATCTTTCTGTGAGACACCATCGATAACCTTTCTGTAAGGTGTTTCCAAGAAACCATACTTATTAATTCTAGTATAGTTAGCTAGGGAAAGGATTAGACCAATATTCGGACCTTCAGGAGTTTCGATAGGACACATTCTACCATAATGGGTATAGTGTACATCACGAACCTGGAAACCAGCTCTATCTCTTGATAAACCACCTGGGCCTAAAGCTGTAAGTCTTCTTTTATGAGTTAATTCTGCAAGAGGATTAACTTGGTCCATAAATTGTGAAAGCTGAGAAGATCCGAAGAATTCTTTGAGTGCAGCGATTATAGGCTTAATTGAAATTAAGTCTGAAGGCTTTGAACTTTCTGAATCTAGGTTCATTCTATCTTTTGCAATTCTTTCCATACGTGAGAATGAGCTTTTTAGTGAATTTTCAAGTAATTCACCAACACATCTAACACGTCTGTTACCTAAGTTATCAATATCATCAATGTGGTAAATAGAATCGTTTTGCTTGCTATATACCTTAATTAAATAATCCATTGTATGCATGATATCTGAATTTCTAAGAACTGTGCAGGAAGTATCTTCCTCACCATTCTCGTCTAATTTTGCACCAAATTTCTTATTAAATTTATAACGACCAACTTCACCTAAATCGTAGCGACGTTCATTCATGAACATGCCAGGTAGGTCTTTTTCAGCTCTTTCAATCGCAATCATCTCACCAGGTTGTAAAATCTGGTAAATGTGTGAAAGTACAGCTTCTTTTGTTGGTTCATCAAATTCGTCAAGTGTTAGATTAGAAGAAGCTTCAATTTCAAGACAATTTAAAATTGCTTGGTGCTGTAGTGTATCTTCTGATTCTAAGTCAACTAATTCAAGTTTTTTAAAACCTTTAGAAATTAATTCATCAATTTCATGTGGGTGCAATTCAGAACCAGCCTTCAAGTAAATCCTCTTTACCTTTTGGCCTTCATCGTTCATTTCATTAACCCATATATCTGTTGCTAAGTAACGTGCATCAATTGCATCTTTAACCTCTTGGTTTTTACTTAAAGCAACAATTTCAGTTTTATAGAAACTTTTAATGATCTTTTCACGTGAATCAACACCTAAGGCTCTTAGGAACAAAGTACCTAAAATCTTTTTCTTTCTGTCAATTTTTGTGTAAATAGCTTTTTTCTTTTCATCAATTTCAAATTCCAACCATGATCCACGGTAAGGGATAATTCTTGATGAATATACTTCTTTTTCATAAGAGAAAATAACACCTGGAGAACGGTGAATCTGTGAAACTACAACTCTTTCAGCGCCATTAACAATAAATGTGCCTCTTTCTGTCATAATTGGAAGATCACCAAAGAAAATTTCCTTTTCCCTGATTTCCCCATCTGGAAGTTCTAAACTAATGGTAGCAAAAACAGGAACACAATATGTTCGACCTTTTTTCTTACACTGAGCTTCTGTGAATTTTTGTCCTGCATGGTCGATATGATAACCGTTGTAAACCAAACGCATATCGCTATTTGTGTTTTCTATAGGAAATGTATTTTGGAAAACTGCTTCTAATCCAGAAGGATTATTCAAATCTTCCTTTACACCCTGGACACTGCGATTAAATTGTAAAAAACGCTCGTAAGAGTCCAATTGAACCCCAATGAGGTTTGGTAGTTCGCAAACTTCAAAGAAATCAGAACCGATGTATGTGCGTTTTATGGATTTGCCTGAGGCACCCATTATCTACCCTCCAAGTCAAACTAAGTTCTCTTAGTCGGTGCTTAGCACCTATAACCCCAATAAAGGGGAAAGAAAAGACACGTATAGCCGCCCATTAAATGGTGGCTAAATTGCCTTTATAAACAAGGCGAAAAATCAATAGCTTGATTCACCAATAAAGATGAATCAAGCGTTGAGCTATTATTCAGCAGCAACAACTTCTACAGTACAACCGGCAGCTTCCAATTGTTCTTTAACAGTTGTAGCATCTTCTTTGCTAACAGCTTCTTTGATAGTTGAATTACCAGCTTCAACAACACCTTTTGCTTCTTTAAGACCAAGACCTGTAATAGCACGAACGGCTTTAATTGCAGGGATCTTTTTTGTAGGGTCAGAAGCTTTAAGTATAACGTTAAATTCTGTTGGTTCTTCAACAACTTCAGCAGCATCAGCAGGACCAGCTGCAACAGCAGCGGCAGCAGTTACACCGAACTTTTCTTCCATCATTGTGATTAATTCAGACACTTCTAAAACTGTCATGCTTGCGATTGTTTCTAAAATTTCTTCTTTGGTAGCCATATTACCTTCTCCTTAAGAGTTTTTAATTTTGTACAACAATAGCAGGTTACGAACGAAGACTAATGTTGTTTTTTTATTATACAGCAGCAGTTACTACTGCAACTTTCCACTGTTTATTTTTATTATTCAGCGTCAGTTGCTTCTACAACTGCTGCACTGTTTTTTTCTACATAAGCTAATAATGTAGCAGCAACTTTTTGAACTGGTGCTTTCATTGTTGCCATTAATAATGATAACAATTCAAGTCTACCTGGCAATTTACTGTATGCTTCTACTTCACTTGCTGAAAAAACTTTACCATCTAAAAAAGCGCTTTTAACCTTCATTGGGTTACCACTTTTAATAGATGCATATAAAGCTTTTGCAACTTCGTTTCCGGAATCACCTTTAGCTAAAGCAATAGCTGTAGGTCCAATCAATTCGCTGTCGAATTCATTCATGCCTAAATCACGCATTGCAATTTTAGCATAGTTATTTTTTACAACACGAAATTGACTTTCATTCTTCAAAAGATCTTTACGAAGAGCAGTAACTTGTTGTACTGTCATTCCACGATAATCAGTGAAGATAAAACCACTATACTGTTCGAATTCGTCACGTAAAAGTTTTACGGCGTCTTCTTTAGCAGGAGTTATGTGAGCTTTTTGATCCATTACAATTTCTCCTTATAGTCCAGCCATGAAGTCTTTAACCGCAACATGAACACCAGGGCCCATAGTTGAGGACAATGCAATTGAAAGAATGAATTCACCCTTTGCATCTGCAGGCTTCTTACGAATGATTTCTTTAATTGCTATTTTTGCATTTTCAGCAACTTTAGCAGAATCCATATCAATTTTACCAATAGGCATATGAACTACACCAGTCTTGTCAGATCTAAATTCAACACGACCTTTTTGTAATTCTTCTAATGCACCTTTAACGTCAAATGTTACTGTTTGAGTCTTAGGGTTAGGCATTAAACCTTTTCTACCTAAGATAGGTCCCAAACGACCAACGTCTTTCATCATGTCAGGTGTTGCTACTGCTACATCAAAATCCAACCATCCGCCACGGATTTTATCGATCAAATCGATATCACCAACGTATGTTGCACCTGCTGCTTTAGCTTCTTCAACTTTATCACCTTTACAAAATACTAAAATTTTCTTTTGTTCTTGGAATTGGTTTGGAAGTACGCAAGTATCACGAACGCTCTGGCTCTTTTTTAATTGAAGATTAACAGATAGATCTACACTTTCGGTAAACTTAGCGAATGCTAGTTCTTTTACTAACTGTGAAGCTTCTTCCAATGAGTAGTCTTTATCACACTCAATTTTCTTAATAGCTTCAAGATATTTTTTTCCGTGCTTCATATTATCTCTCCACCTCAACGCCCATACTTCTGCAAGTACCTGCGATGATTTTCTTCGCTGCTTCGATGTCATTTGCATTCAAATCTTCCATCTTAACATTTGCGATTTCTGCTAATTGTGCATCTGTGATTTTTCCCACTTTAGTTAAGTGAGGAACACCACTACCTTTAGAAAGGCCTAAAGCCTTCTTAATAAGTACTGCAGCAGGTGGAGTCTTCAAAATAAATGAGAAGGTTCTATCTGAATATACAGTGATGATAACAGGGAGGGTTAGTCCAGGTTCATAAGACTTAGTCTTTTCATTGAACTGCTGAACAAATTGAGGGGCACTAACGCCGTGTGGGCCAAGAGCAGGACCAATAGGTGGTGCTGGTGTAGCCTTTTGGGCAGGACACTGTAGTTTAATAACAGCAGTTACCTTTTTCTTTGCCATAGTTTTTCTCCTTACATAGCCGAGCCTGGTCTGAGTTGACCGTATGTTTCGGGCTCCTATGCTGGTTATAACGCCCTTCATACGAAGGGCTCCCACCTTTCCAAATAAACATATCTTTGGAGAGGAGTATAAACAATATTAAATAACGAATTTGTAAAAAAACGAGTTTATATATTTATAATATATTGCTTTCTCGGCGGCTTCGTTAAAACCACCTTTAAATTATACGAATTTTTCTACTTGTTCAAAGTCAACTTCAACAGGAGTAGATCGGCCGAATATACCGACACTTATTGTCAACTTACCTTTTTCTAAATTAACCTTCTCAATTTGACCTGAGAAAGTATCAAAAGGACCATCAACGATTTTGACAGATTCTCCAACTTCAAAGCTCTGTCTAGGTTTAAATACCTTATCTTGAGGAACTTCACCAGTTTTCTGAAAGATTCTTTTAACCTCAATATCATTCAATGGCTTTGGTTTTGCCTTGCTGCTTGATGTTAAGAATCCGGTTACACCTTGAATTCTTTTAATCTCACCACAATACTTCATCCAGGTATTATCTAGTAAATCAAGCTCAACAAGAATATAGCCAGGAAGAATCTTCTTCTTAACTTCTTTTTCTACATCATTCTTAATTTCAATTACAGTTTCGAAAGGAACTTTAACTTCTGTACAAACTTCTGCAAAATCTTCATTATTTTCTCGAAGTTTATTTATTGTTCTCTCTATCTTCTGTTCATACCCTGTGTAGGTATTAACTACGTACCAACCTTTAGCCATCTTACTTCCTAATTAAAATATCAAATACAAAAGCTGTAGTAACAAATAGTCTACAAGACCAAGTACTGCAGCAAAAACCATAACAGAGATAATAACTACACGTGTAGAAATTCCTACCTGTTCTTTTGTAGGCCAAACAACTTTTTTAAGTTCTTGACGTGATTCTTTGAAAAAACTAGTGATTTTACTCATTTATAACTCCGTGAACTTCAAATGAAGATGCTTTTAAACACCTGTAAAGTAAATAATAACAATTACTCTTTTAATATCGGTAAATCCCAGTAATGCTATATTACTGAGATTATACATCTATTTTAGATATAAATCAATTCAAGAAACCAACAGGTCAAGTAGGATTCGAACCTACAACACCCGGTTTTGGAGACCAGTGCTCTAGCCATTAGAGCTATTGACCTGTAAGTTTCTCGATTGAATAAAAATGTTATTTAATTTTTGCTTCTCTGTGTAAAGTATGCTTGTGTTCAAAAGGACAATACTTATTTAATTCAAGCTTACCTGGTGTGTTACGGCGATTCTTCTGAGTTGTGTAATTCTTTTGTTTACATGATGTACATTGTAGGGCAATCTTTTCTACAGGTCCCTTTTTCTTTCCAGCCATATACTTACTCCCTTGGCATTAGTGCCATTAACCTTAAATTTTATCAAGGTAGATTTATTTTCAGCCCTCAAACAGACTTGAACTGTTGACCCCCACCTTACCGAGGTGGTGCTCTACCACTGAGCTATAAGGGCATTTGCGACAATCTGCAAAAAACCGATACACGCGGAGTTCAATTTATCAAACGCAATACTCTTTGTCAACCGATTTTCTTTTTTTTTACAATAAAATCAATCATTTTTACAATATTACCTTCCATTCAACGTACATATATATCTTTTAGTGAAAAATAATTCTTATAACCTTGTATATGTATTGTTCAATTGATATATTTTAGGGGTGAATAACAATCATACCTACATATAATAGGAGACACCTCATGGCAACAGAAATGAAGACAAAATTTGGCCATAGCGCAAAGGATATTCAACAAGATTACGCAGAACATCTTAAGTATACCTTTGATGCTGACATCTATCACAACACAACAGAAATTAGATACGAAGCATTCGCTAAATCAATCATGGATCGCATTGTTCACCAATGGCACTCCAGTCGTGACGCACAAAGAAAAGAAGATGCAAAGAGAGTTTATTATCTTTCACTTGAATTCTTAATGGGTCGTGCTATGACCAACAATATCATCAATTTAGGTATTGAAGATGAAGCAAAAGCAGCTCTAAAAGAAGTTGGACAAAACTATGAAGAACTCAAAGACATGGAACCAGATGCTGGTTTGGGTAATGGTGGCTTAGGTCGTCTTGCTGCATGCTTCCTTGATTCATTAGCAACTCTTGAAATTCCTGCTTTTGGTTATGGTATAAGATATAACTATGGCATCTTCAATCAACAACTTCACAATGGTTGGCAAGAAGAAGTACCAGATAGCTGGTTAAAAAATGCAAACCCTTGGGAAATTGCTAGACCTGATTTACTATTTCCTGTCCGCTTCGGTGGTGAAGTAAAGGTTATTCACGAAAGAGGAAAAGATAATTATAAATGGATTGGTGGCGATATAGTAAACGGCATGGCTTATGATATGCCAATTGTTGGTTATGGCTGCAAAACTGTTAATACTTTACGACTTTGGTCAGCAAGAGCTGATGAGGCCTTTGACTTCCAAGAATTCAACCAAGGTGATTACACAGAATCTGTAAGAGCTAAAATTACAGCTGAAAACATCTCTCAAGTATTGTATCCAAATGATACTGGTTATATGGGTAAAATCTTAAGATTAAAACAGCAATATTTCTTTGTTGCTTGTTCTCTCCAAGATATATTTAGACGATTCAGACAAAAAGATCATAAATGGGAAGACCTTCCTAAATATGCAGCAATTCAATTAAACGATACGCATCCATCATTAACTGTTCCAGAACTAATGAGACTCTTAATTGATGAAGAAGGACTTGATTGGGAAACTGCTTGGAAGATTACTGTTGATACATTGAGTTACACAAACCATACATTAATGCCAGAGGCACTTGAGAAATGGCCACTACCAATGCTACAAAAAACACTCCCACGACATGTTCAAATCATATTTGAAATAAACCAAAGATTCTTACAGGATGCAGCGTCCTTCTTCCCTCTACACCCAGAGAAACTAAGCAAGGTAAGCATCATTGAAGAATCAAGTACAAAAATGGTTAGAATGGCAAACCTTTCAATCATTGGAAGTCATAGCACCAACGGTGTTGCTGCCTTGCACTCTCAATTATTGAAAACAAATATGTTCCCTGAATTCAACCTAATCTTCCCAGACCGTTTCAATAACAAAACAAACGGTATAACACAAAGAAGATGGCTACTTGATTCAAACCCTGCTTTTGCAAGCAAGATTTCAGAAGCAATTGGTGATGGTTGGATTACAGATTTTGAACAAATCAAAAACCTTAAGAAATTTGCTGATGATAAAGCATTCCTTGAGGACTTTGCAAAGATCAAAAAAGAAAATAAAATTTCTGCTTCCAACTTCTTAAAGAGAGACACAGGATTGATTATTGATCCAAGCACAATGTTTGATACTCAGGTTAAACGTATTCATGAATACAAGAGACAGCTACTTAATGCCTTTAATATATTAACAATTTATACCAAGCTAAAAAATGGTTCATTAGATCCTAATAGCATGGAACCAATGACATTCTTATTTGGTGGCAAGGCTGCACCTGGATATGTTAATGCAAAGTTGATAATAAAATTTATCAACAACATTGCAAAAACAATCAACAATGACAAGCAGGTTAACAAGTTAATCAATGTTAATTTCATGCCTAATTACCGAGTAACAATGGCAGAAAGCATCATTCCCGCTACAAACCTTAGCCAACAGATATCTACTGCAGGTACAGAAGCTTCAGGTACTGGTAACATGAAGTTCATGGCAAATGGTGCACTAACAATTGGAACCCTTGATGGAGCCAATGTTGAAATGGCTGAAGAAGTTGGAAGTGAAAACATGTTTATCTTTGGTAATACAGAAGAAGAGATTACTGCATTATCATCACACTATAACCCTTATGATTATATTCTTGGCAATGAAGATACAAGAGCCGTTGTTGATTTAATCAACTCTGGACTCTTCAACATTGGTGAACCACATATCTTTGACCCTCTTGTTAAGAGCCTTCTTGAATATGGTGATAAGTATTTCTTATTTGCTGATCTTGAGATGTACAACACAGCTCATACTGCGGCTAGAACCCTTTATAAGGGTGATAGGAATGAATGGAACAGACGTGCAATACTAAACGTTGCAGCATCTGCTAAATTCTCCTCTGATAGAAC